>DASTGV010000234.1:0-13949 GCA_035718765.1 Nocardioidaceae bacterium | reverse complement strand
AGATCGAGGGCACGACGCTGTCCATGGACGGGAAGGCGAACCGGCTCGCCGCGCTGATCCGGGCGAACCTCGGCATGGCGATGCAGGGGCTGGCCGTCGTACCCCTCTTCGCCGGCTTCGACCTGATCTCCGAGAAGGGCCGGATCTTCTCCTACGACGTGACCGGGGGCCGCTACGAGGAGACCGCGTTCCACTCGGTCGGCTCCGGCTCCCTGTTCGCCCGCGGGGCCCTCAAGAAGCTCTACCGCGACGACCTCGACACCGAGGGCTGCGTGACCGCCGTCGTGCAGGCGCTGTACGACGCCGCCGACGACGACTCCGCCACCGGAGGCCCCGACGTCACGCGCCGGATCTTCCCTGTCGTCGGGGTGATCACCGCCGACGGGTACCGCCGCGTCTCCGAGTCCGACGTCGCCGCGGTCGCCGACCGGGTGATCGCCGCCCGGATGACCCGCCCCGACGGCCCCACGGCCTCCCTGACCTGAGTGCCGGCCGAGCGTGCCGAGACCACTTCCTGACCCCGAGGACCACGCATGAGCATGCCGTTCTACGTCTCGCCCGAGCAGCTGATGAAGGACCGGGCGGACTTCGCCCGCAAGGGCATCGCGCGCGGGCGGTCCCTGGTCGTCGTGCAGTACGTCGACGGCATCGTCTTCGTCTCGGAGAACCTCTCCCAGGCGCTGCACAAGGTCAGCGAGATCTACGACCGGATCGCGTTCGCCGCCGTCGGCCGCTACAACGAGTTCGAGAACCTCCGGATCGCCGGGGTCCGGCTGGCCGACATGCGCGGCTACGCCTACGACCGCCGCGACGTCACCGGCCGCGGCCTCGCGAACGCCTACGCCCAGACCCTCGGCACGATCTTCTCCAGCGGCGGCGAGAAGCCCTACGAGGTGGAGCTGTTCGTGGCCGAGGTCGGGGACACCGCCGCCGAGGACTCGATCTACCGGCTCACCTACGACGGCCAGGTCGCCGACGAGCACGACTACGCCGCGATGGGCGGGTCGACCGAGGCCGCGACGACGTACCTCAAGGAGCACTTCACCCCCGGCGCCGACCTCGAGTCCGCGATCCGGCTCGCCGTCCAGGCCCTCGGCCAGGCCGACAACTCCGGCGAGACCCGCGTCATCCCCGCCGCCAACCTCGAGGTCGCCGTGCTGGACCGGACCCGCTCCCAGCAGCGGAAGTTCAAGCGGCTGGCCGCCGGCCAGCTCGGCCGCATCCTCGGCACCGGCGGCCCCGGCAACGGCCCCGGCAACGGCAGCGACGGGGGCGGTCACCCCTCCACCGACCCCTCCGGTCCGGACAGCCCGGCCGACCCCACCGACACCGCCGGCGGGTCCGTGCCGCCGCTGGAGGACCCGGTCTCCGGTGAGCCGGAGCGTCCCGACGAGCCGCCGGTCGCCCCACCGGTCTCCTGAGTCCCACCGGCCGCCTTCTGGGTGGTACAGCGACCCTTACCGTTCCCCACGGCAGCGACGGATTCGCCGCATCCCCTGGTAAACAAGCGGTTCCGCGCAACCTCGATCCGCGCGATGCCCCCCACTCCCACCGGTGCGCCCGTAGGGTGGACACGTGGACCGTCGGATCTTCGGGATCGAGAACGAGTACGGCGTCACCTGCACGTTCCGCGGGCAGCGACGCCTCTCGCCGGACGAGGTTGCCCGCTACCTGTTCCGCAAGGTGGTGTCCTGGGGACGCAGCAGCAACGTGTTCCTCCGCAACGGCGCCCGGCTCTACCTCGACGTGGGCAGCCACCCCGAGTACGCCACCCCCGAGTGCGACGACATCGTCGACCTGGTGGCCCACGACAAGGCGGGGGAGCGGGTCCTCGAGGGCCTGCTCGTCGACGCCGAGCGGCGGCTGCACGACGAGGGCATCGCGGGCGACGTCTACCTGTTCAAGAACAACACCGACTCGGCCGGCAACTCCTACGGCTGCCACGAGAACTACCTGGTCAGCCGGCACGGCGAGTTCTCCAAGCTCGCCGACGTGCTGATCCCGTTCCTGGTGACCCGGCAGATCATCGTCGGCGCCGGCAAGGTGATCCAGACCCCGCGCGGGGCGATGTACTCCGTCTCCCAGCGCGCCGAGCACATCTGGGAGGGCGTCAGCAGCGCCACCACCCGGTCCCGGCCGATCATCAACACCCGCGACGAGCCGCACGCCGACGCCGAGCGCTACCGGCGGCTGCACGTCATCGTCGGGGACTCGAACATGAGCGAGACGACCACGATGCTCAAGGTCGCGACCTGTGACCTCGTCCTCCGGATGATCGAGGAGGGCGTGGTGATGCGCGACCTCACGATGGAGAACCCGATCCGGGCCATCCGCGAGATCTCGCACGACATGACCGGCCGCCGCAAGGTCCGGCTCGCCAACGGACGCGAGGCCAGCGCGCTGGACATCCAGCAGGAGTACCTCAACCGGGCCCGCGACTTCGTCGACCGCCGCGAGCTGGAGACACCGCTGATCCGCCGGGTCCTCGACCTGTGGGAGCGGACCCTCAAGGCGGTCGAGTCCGAGGACTTCTCCCTGGTCGAGCGCGAGATCGACTGGGTGATCAAGTGGAAGCTGATCGAGCGGTACCGCAGCCAGCAGGGCCTGCCGCTCAGCCACCCGCGGATCGCCCAGCTCGACCTCGCCTACCACGACATCCACCGGGGCCGCGGCCTCTACTACCTGCTCGAGAAGCGCGGGGCGGTCACCCGGGTGACCGACGACCTGCGGGTCTTCGAGGCCAAGTCCGTGCCGCCGCAGACCACCCGTGCCCGGCTGCGCGGCGAGTTCATCAAGCGGGCCCAGGAGCGCCGCCGCGACTTCACCGTGGACTGGGTGCACCTCAAGCTCAACGACCAGGCGCAGCGCACGGTGCTGTGCAAGGACCCGTTCCGGGCGTACGACGAGCGGGTGCACAAGCTCATCGAGGGCATGTGACGGGTCCCACCTCCACCTGAGCGCACCTGAGGGCGGGACTTTCAGGAACCCCGGTTATCGTGGCCGGGTCCTTCCCACTCTTCTCCTGAGGTGTTCCCCCGTGCGTCGACTGCTCGCCCTGCTCCTGGCATCGCTGATGCTGTTCGCCACCGCCGCCTGCGGGAACGACAACGGCTCCGCGAAGGCCGGCAACGTCGACCTGGGCGAGAAGATCAAGGGCCTCAGCGTCTCCGGCGCCTTCGGCCAGCAGCCCAAGGTCGACGTCAGCTCCCCGGTCACGGCCGACAAGCCGCAGACCCAGGTGATCTCCCAGGGCGACGGCAACCCGGTGGTGGCCAACAAGAAGGCGATGTTCAACATCTACCTCGCCAAGGGCAGCGACGGGAAGAAGCTCTACAGCAGCGTCGACCAGGGCACCCCGTCGCAGGTCGCGATGAACGAGAAGGAGTTCTTCAAGGTCATCATCGACAGCCTGGTCGGCAAGCCGCAGGGCTCGCGGGTCGCCATCGCGGCGACCGTCAAGGACGTGTGGGGCTCGGCGGGCGCACCGCAGCTGAAGCTGAAGCCCAGCGACACCGTGCTGTTCGTGATCGACGTGCTGTCCGTGGAGCCCAAGGACGTCCTCTCCGGCCCGAAGGGCACCAAGGTCGCCGCCCCGGCCAACGCGCCGAAGGTCCAGGAGAGCGGCGGCAAGGTCACCGGCATCGACTTCTCCCAGGCCCCCAAGAAGGCCCCGAGCAAGCTGCAGGTGATCCCGCTCGTCAAGGGTGACGGTCCGGCGGCGAAGGCGGGCCGGCTGGTGACCTTCAACTACTACGGCGCCGTCTGGGGCTCGAAGAAGCCGTTCGACTCGTCGTTCAGCCGGGGCGCGCCCGTGCCGTTCGGTGTCGGCGTGAAGGGCCTGATCCCCGCCTGGGACAAGGTGATCCCGGGTCTGAAGCAGGGCAGCCGCGTGCTGATCATCGCGCCGCCCGGCGACGCGTACGGCGCGCAGGCGCAGTCCGGGATCCCCGCCAACTCCACCCTCACGTTCGTGGTCGACGTGCTCGGAGTGGACTCCTGAGCCGACGGCCCCCGCTGGGGTAGGTTTCTCGGGCACAGGAGGAGCCACCAGTGAGGACCCGGGAGCCGAGGGAGGACATGACCGCGCGCAAGAGCGAGCGTCTGCTCAACCTGCTCATCACGCTCCTGGTGTCTCGCACCTACGTGTCCAAGGACCGGCTCCGCGAGGTCGTCGAGCCGTACCGCGAGGCGGGCGACGAGGCCTTCGAGAAGATGTTCGAGCGGGACAAGGAGGAGCTCCGCTCGCTCGGCATCCCGATCGAGGTGGGGTTCGTCGACCGGGCCTTCGAGGACGAGCCGGGCTACCGCGTCGTCCGGTCGGCCTTCGAGCTGCCGGAGATCGACCTGGCACCTGAGGAGGCCGCCGTCATCGGGCTGGCCGCCCGCGTCTGGCAGCACGCCGGGCTGGCGGCGGCGACGTCCGACGCGCTGGTCAAGCTCAAGGCCGCCGGGGTCACCGTGGACCGGGCCGCCCTGGACGTGGTCCAGCCCACCCTGAACGCCGAGGAGCCGTCGTTCGAGCCGTTCTGGGACGCCACCCGGACCCGGACGCCCGTCCGGTTCGACTACCGCACCTCCCAGGGCAGCACCACGGCCACCCGTCACCTCCAGCCGTGGGGGGTGGTGTCCTACCGGGGCCGGTGGTACGTCACCGGCCACGACACCGACCGTGGCGAGCCCCGGGTGTTCCGGCTCTCCCGGGTGCAGGGCGAGGTCCGCACCGACGGGAAGCCCGGCTCCTTCGAGGTGCCGGCCGGCACCGACCTGCGGGCCGTGACCCAGGCGCTGGCCCCGCAGCCGCCCGACCGCTGCGCCGAGGTGCTGGTCCGGCAGGGCTCCGCGCACGGCCTGCGCCGGCACGCCCGGCCGCTCGACGGGGCCGCCGCGCCGGACGGGTGGGACCGGCTGGAGGCGACGTACGGCGCCGGCGACGCCTTCGCCGACGAGGTCCTCGGCTACGGCGCCGACGTGGTCGTGGTCTCCCCGCCGGACGTCCGGGACTCCGTCGTGCGTCGGCTGCGGGAGGCCGCGGGGGAGGGGAACGCGTCATGAGCGGAGCCCGCGACCAGGTGGCCCGGCTGCTGGCCCTGGTGCCCTACATCCAGGCCCGCCGCGAGGTGGGGCTCGCCCAGGCGGCCGCCGACTTCGGGGTCAGCCAGGCGCAGATCGTCAAGGACCTGAACGTCCTGTGGTTCTGCGGGATGCCCGGTCTCGGCATGGGCGACCTCATCGACGTGGACATGGACGCGCTGGAGGGGGAGGGCGTGATCCGGCTGTCGAACGCGGAGTACCTCTCCCGGCCGCTGCGGCTCGACAGCTCCGAGGCGTCCGCGCTGATCGTCGCGCTGCGCGCGCTGCGCGAGGGCAGCGACGACGACGTACGCCCCATCGTCGACCGCACCCTCACCAAGCTGGAGGCCGCCGCCGGGGACGGCGCCGCCCTGGCGGCCCGGGTCGACATCCGGGTCGACCAGCGGACCGGTGCGCTCAACCGGCTCCGGGACCGGCTGGCCCGGGCCGTGGACGACCACCGGCAGGTGCGGCTGGACTACTACGTGCCGACCCGCGACGAGTCCACCGAGCGGGTCGTGGACCCGCTGCGGGTGGTCGACGCCGACGGCAACACCTACCTGGAGGCCTACTGCCACCTGGCCGAGGACCAGCGGCTGTTCCGGCTCGACCGGATCTCCACCGCGGAGGTGCTCGACACGCCGGTGGAGGAGCACACCGACCTCGAGCCCCGCGACCTGGCGGCCGGCATCTTCCAGCCGTCCGGCGACGACCTGCTGGCCACCCTACGGCTCGAGCCGGGCGCCCGCTGGGTGGCGGAGTACTACCCGGTCGAGGACACCTCACCGGCCCGCGGGGGCGGGCTGACGGTGCGGCTCCGGGTCGGCGACCCCGCCTGGCTCGTCCGGCTGATGCTCCGCCTGGGCGCGACGGGGGAGCTGCTCGACCCACCCGACCTGGCAGCGGAAGTTCGCCGGCTGGCCTCTCAGGCTTTGCTCAACTACACCTGAAAGGCTGTCTTGTGGGGGTGGTTGGCCACCCCACGCGTACGATGACAGCAGCACCACCACCGGACCCCAGAGGACTCCCATGAGCACGCCCGCAGTCGTTCCGCTGATCGCCGGACTCGGCCCGCAGGAGATCATCTTGATCCTGCTGGTCCTGGTCCTGCTGTTCGGCGCCAAGAAGCTCCCCGAGCTCGCCCGCGGCTCGGGCCGTGCCCTGCGCATCTTCAAGGCCGAGACCAAGGGCCTGATGGACGACGAGGACGACGACGTCAAGGACAGCCAGAAGACCGAGGCCCAGAAGCAGCTGGAGGCGCAGCGCCGCGCCGAGGCGGCGCAGCGTCTCGAGACCCCGGTGGAGCACCCCGTCGAGAAGCCGGCCGACCAGCCCCGCGACACCGACCGCTGAGCCACGGGCCGCACTGACCTGACATGTCCTTCGCCGGAGTCATCGGGCTCTTCCGCGCCCGCCCGAAGCAGTACGTCGGCGAGGACGGCCGGATGGCGCTCGGCGACCACCTCCGCGAGCTGCGGGCCCGGCTGCTGCGCTCCGTCCTGGTCCTCACCCTGGCACTCGTCGCCGCCTTCTTCTTCTACGACCAGCTCCTCGCCCTGGTCATGGATCCCTACCAGGCGGCCGTGAGGCAGCTGGACCCCAGCACCAAGACCCTGGCCACGATCAACGGGGTCGGCGGCCCGCTGCTGTTCCAGCTCAAGCTGTGCGCGGTGGCGGCGCTGGTGGTCTCGAGCCCCTACTGGCTCTACCAGATCTGGGCGTTCATCGTCCCGGGCCTGCACCCCCACGAGAAGCGCTGGACCCGGCTGTTCGCCGCCGTCGCCGGCCCGCTGTTCATCATCGGCGTCGGGGTCGGCTACTACGTGCTGCCCAAGGGTCTCGAGGTGCTGATCGGGTTCACCCCCATCGACCTGACCAACCTCGTCGACTTCGGCGAGTACTTCTCGTTCATGACCCGGATGCTGCTGGTGTTCGGCGTCGCGTTCGAGATCCCGCTGTTCGTCGTGCTGCTCAACCTCGCCGGGGTGGTCTCGGGCCGCACGCTGGGCAACTACCGGCCGTGGATCATCATCGGCACGTTCGTGTTCGCCGCGGTGGCCACCCCGTCCACCGACCCGTTCTCGATGCTGATGCTCGCGATCCCGATGACCGCGCTGTTCATCGTCTCCGAGATGATCGCGCGGCTGGTCGACCGGCGCCGCAACCGGGTCTCCTACGCCGACCTCTCCGACGACGAGGCCTCGGACATCGGAGGCATCGACGACGTGCGCCGGTCCCGGCTGTCCGAGGACGAGGACTGACCGGGTGGCACCCAGCGTCACCGCGGTCGACCCGTTCGACCTGCCCGACTGGCTCGGCGCCGGTGAGGTCACCTGGGTGGCCGGCACCAGCGTGCGGGGCGCGTCGCGGATCCGCGGCGAGCTGGCCGGCGCCGGCGAGACCCTGGGCTGCGACCTGCTGGCCGCCGACCTCGCGTACCCCGAGCCGCTGCTCCCCGACGGCTGGCGCCGGCAGGCGCACCAGGCCTGGACCCACGGCCAGGTCCTCCTCGTCGAGTACGACGGCCGGCTGACCCTCGCGGTCCCCGGCACGGCGTACTCCGCCGACGGGGTGCTGGAGACCGTCGGCCGGCTCGCGAAGGCGGTCGGCGTGCGCCCGGGGCGCTTCGCGGTCACGCTGCGCCTGTGAGTGCCGGGAATGTCTCGGGGCCCGACGGTGCTGGACCCGTCGTGACCAGCACCGGGAGCGCCCCCGTCCGCCGCCGCGACATCGGGCTGCGGTCCGAGCGCGGCCCGGTGCTGCTCGCGGTGATGCTGTCCACGGCCCTGGTCGCCCTCGACCAGACCATCGTGTCCACGGCCGTGCCGTCCATCGTCGACGACCTCGGGGGCTTCCGGGAGTTCCCGTGGCTGTTCTCGGTCTACCTGCTCGCGCAGGCGGCGACCGTGCCCGTCAACGGCAAGCTCGCCGACCAGTTCGGCCGCAAGCCGCTGATGTTCTACGGGATCGGCACCTTCCTGCTCGGGTCGGTGCTGTGCGCCCTGGCCTGGAGCATGCCGGTGCTGATCGTGGCGCGCGGCCTCCAAGGGCTCGGCGCCGGCGCGGTGCAGCCCACCGGCATGACGATCATCGGCGACATCTACTCCCTGCGGGAGCGGGCCAAGGTGCAGGGCTACGTGGCGAGCGTCTGGGGGGTGTCCGCGGTCGTCGGCCCCACGATCGGCGGCGCGTTCAGCCAGTACCTCACCTGGCGCTTCATCTTCTGGGTCAACGTCCCGATGTGCCTGCTGGCGGCCTGGATGCTGCGTCGGTTCGCGGAGCGGGTCGAGTCGCGGCCGGCCCGGATCGACTACCTCGGCGCCGTCCTGCTCACCGCCGCGACCACCCTCGTGGTGCTGGGCCTCCTGGAGGGCGGGCACACCTGGGCCTGGGGTTCCTGGCAGACCCCGGCGGTCTTCGGCGCGGCGGCCGTGCCGCTGGCGGTGTTCGTGCGCGTCGAGCGGTCCGCGGAGCAGCCGGTGCTGCCGCCCTGGGTGTTCCGCAGCCACGTCCTGCGGGTCACCAGCGCGATCAGCCTGCTCGTCGGCGGGCTGATCCTGGGCCTCTCGTCGTACGTCCCGACGCTGGGCCAGGACGTGCTCGGCGCCACGGCCATCGTGAGCGGCTTCGCCCTGGCCACCCTCACCATCGGCTGGCCCATCTCGGCGGCGCTCGCCGGGCGCCTGTACCTCAGCATCGGCTTCCGGGCCACCGGGCTGATCGGGGTCGCCCTCGCCGCCGCCGGTGCGCTGGTGCTGGTCGGCTGGGACCCGGCCGGGTCGCTGTGGCACATCGCCCTGGGCTGCCTGCTGATCGGCTTCGGGATGGGCTGGGTCGCCGCGCCCGCCCTGGTCGTGGCGCAGTCCAGCGTGGCCTGGGGCGACCGCGGGGTGGCGACCGCGACGAACATGTTCGCGCGGTCGGTCGGCTCCGCGGTCTGCGTCGCGGTCTTCGGCGCGATGGTCAACGCGGTGGCGGGCGACCACCCGACCCCGGCGGAGCTGTCCACCGGCGTGCACCGGGTGTTCTGGGGCATCCTCGTGCTCACCCTGGCGATGGGCGCGCTGGAGCTGGCGATGCCGCGGCGGGTCACCCCGCCGGGCTGACTCACAGGCCGGCGGTCTCCCGCAGGTCGGCCAGGACCCGGTCGAGCTGGCACACCAGCGTCAGGTGGCCCTCGTCCTCGAACAGCCGGGCCCGGGCGCCCGGCACGTGCTCGGCCAGCCACTGTCCGTGCCCGTAGGGCACCATCGCGTCGTGCCGGCCCTGCCAGACGGCCACCGGTACGTCGATCGCGGCCAGGTCGAAGCCCCAGGGACGGGTGACCGTCATCGTGTCCTCGAGGATGCCCGCCACGCCCTGCTCGCAGGCGCGTCGGAAGTCGAGGGCGATGAACTCCGCGAGCTCGCCGGTGAGCGCCGCCGCGTCGACGGGGGTGAGGAGCTGGCCGAACGCGGCCGTGACGTCCTCGGCGGTGACGGCCGCCATCTCCGCGACCTCCTGCTCCATGATCGGCCGGAGGGTCTCGCGTCCCTGCAGCGCCGCACGGAAGTCCCGCACGTTCTCCGGGCCCATGTCCCGCTCCCAGGCCTCCTGGTCCATGCCGCCCGCGCCGACCGGCGCGACGCCGGCCAGGCTGACCGCACCGCGGCACCGGCCGGGCAGGAGGGCGGCGGTGGCGAGCGCCCGCGGGCCGCCGCCGGACCAGCCCAGGGTCACGAACTCGCCGAGGCCGAGCGCGTCGAGGATCGCGACCGTGTCGGCCACGTCGTCCGCGACGACCGGGTGCCGGTCCTCGGGCCACGGCGTCGAGCCGCCGTAGCCGGGACGTGAGTAGGTCACGACGTACATCCCGCTGGCGGCCGCCGCGCCGTCCAGCGGCGGGAAGGGGACGACGGCGCTGGGCAGCCCGTTGTGGAACAGCAGCGGCGTCCCGACCGGGTCGTCGGCCACCAGGACCTCGAGCTTGCGTCCGTCCTCGGTCGCGACCGTGGTGATCATCCTTGCGCCTCCCGAAAAGTCCGCCGATGTCCGCTTGCCCACGCTAGGGCGTCACGCACGTCGACGCACCTGGTTCCGCGTAGCCTGACCGCGTGGCCAGAGAGATCGCGCTCCTCACGAACCCGACCTCCGGCAAGGGTCGGGGGACCCGGACGGCCGCGATCGCGCTGCCCCGGCTCAAGGAGGCCGGCTTCCACGTCCGCAACCTCGCCGGCCGGGACGCCGACGAGGCCCGCGACCTCGCCCGCCGCTGCGTCGCCGACGGGGTCGAGAGCCTCGTGGTGGTCGGCGGTGACGGGATGGTGCACCTCGCCGTGCAGGAGCTCGCCGGATCCGAGACCGCGCTCGGGATCATCCCGGCCGGCACCGGCAACGACGTCGCCCGCTACCTCGACCTCCCACGGTCCGACCCGCAGCGGGCGGCCGACGTCGTGGTGGGCTCCCGGACCCGGCGCATCGACCTGGCCCGCACCGGCGCGCAGTACTACGTGACCGTGCTGGCGTCGGGCTTCGACTCGCTCGTCAACGAGCGCGCCAACGCGATGCGGTGGCCGCGCGGCCAGATGCGCTACAACCTGGCCACGCTCGCCGAGCTGCGGGTCTTCGAGCCGCTGCCGTACACGCTCGAGCTCGACGGCGAGGTCCGCCAGGTCGAGGCGATGCTGGTCGCCGTCGGCAACGGGCCGTCGTTCGGCGGGGGGCTGCGGATCACCCACGGCGCCTCGCTCGACGACGGTTTGCTCGACGTGGTCATCATCAAGACGATGAGCAAACCGGATCTCCTGCGCACCTACCCCAAGCTCTTCACGGGCAGCCACACCCGGCACCGCCAGTACGAGCGTCACCTGGTCCGCACCGTCACCGTGGCCGCGCGGGGGATCGTGGGGTACGCCGACGGGGAGCGGATCGGGGCGCTGCCGCTGACCGTCGAGGTGGCGCCGCGGGCGCTGAAGGTGCTGGTGCCCTGATGTCGTCGCCCTCGGAGCGCTACGCCCGCTTCCGCCGCGAGCAGGACGCGCCGGTGTTCGCGGACTTCACGCAGATGTACGACTTCGCCCTCGACGACTTCCAGGTCCGGGCCTGCAAGGAGCTGGAGGCCGGCCGCGGGGTGCTGGTCGCCGCGCCCACCGGCTCCGGCAAGACGGTGGTCGGCGAGTTCGCGGTCCACCTGGCGCTGTCCCAGGGCCGCAAGTGCTTCTACACCGCCCCGATCAAGGCGCTGTCCAACCAGAAGTACGGCGACCTGGTGCGCCGCTACGGCCCCGAGAAGGTCGGCCTGCTCACCGGCGACAACACGATCAACGGCGAGGCGCCGATCGTGGTGATGACCACCGAGGTGCTCCGCAACATGCTCTACGCGGGGTCCTCGACGCTGTCCGGGCTCGGCTTCGTGGTGATGGACGAGGTGCACTACCTCGCCGACCGGTTCCGCGGCGCCGTGTGGGAGGAGGTGATCATCCACCTGCCCGAGTCGGTGGCGCTGGTCTCGCTGTCCGCGACCGTGTCGAACGCCGAGGAGTTCGGCGAGTGGCTGGCCACCGTCCGGGGCGAGACCTCCACGATCGTCGAGGAGCGGCGTCCCGTGCCGCTCTACCAGCACGTGATGGTCGGGCGGAGGATCTACGACCTGTTCAAGGACGAGGACGGGTCGGTCAACCCGGACCTGATGCGGATCGCCCGCGACGACTGGCGCGCGGCCCGGACCCGCGACCACCGCAGCAAGCGGGGCACGCCTCCCAACCGGGGCGGTGCCCGGGGCCAGGGCGGCCGCCGCGACTTCCTGCCCAGCCGCTACGACGTGGTCGAGCGGCTCGACTCGCAGGGCCTGCTGCCGGCGATCTACTTCGTGTTCAGCCGGGTCGGCTGCGACGCCGCGGTGAACCAGTGCCTGCACGCGAACCTCAGGCTCACGACGCCCGAGGAGCAGCGGGAGATCCGCGCGTTCGTGGAGGAGCGCTGCCGCAACATCCCCGACGAGGACCTGCACGTCCTGGGCTACCACGACTTCCTCGACGGCCTGACCCGCGGCGTCGCCGCCCACCACGCCGGGATGCTGCCCACCTTCAAGGAGTGCGTGGAGGAGCTGTTCACCAACGGCCTGTGCCGGGTCGTGTTCGCCACCGAGACGCTCGCGCTCGGCATCAACATGCCGGCCCGCTCCGTGGTGATCGAGAAGCTGTCGAAGTGGAACGGCGAGACCCACGCGGACATCACGCCGGGGGAGTACACCCAGCTCACCGGCCGGGCCGGGCGCCGCGGCATCGACGTCGAGGGGCACGGGGTGGTGCTCTGGCAGCAGGGGTTCGACCCCAAGGCGGTGGCCGGGCTCGCCTCGACCCGCACCTACCCGCTCAAGTCGTCCTTCCGCCCGTCGTACAACATGGCGGTCAACCTCGTGCACCAGGTCGGCCGGCAGACCGCGCGGGAGCTGCTGGAGTCCTCGTTCGCGCAGTTCCAGGCGGACAAGGCGGTCGTCGGCCTGGCCCGGCAGCTCCGCAAGGCCGAGGAGGCGCTGGAGGGGTACGCCGAGGCCGCAACCTGCCACCTCGGCGACTTCATGGAGTACTCGACCCTGCGCCGGCGGCTCGGCGACGCGGAGAACGCGCAGGCCCGGGCCCGCAAGGCCGACCGGCGGGACGAGGTCGTCGCCTCCCTGGAGGCGCTGCGACCCGGGGACGTGATCGAGGTGCCCGCCGGGAGGTTCGCCGGGATGGCGGTGGTCATCGACCCGGGCATGCGCTCGGACCGGGACGGCCCGCGGCCCTACGTGCTCACCGCCGACCGCAACGCCCGCCGGCTCTCGATGGTCGACTTCCCGGTGCCGGTCGAGCCGTTCACGCGGATGCGGATCCCGCGGACCTTCAACGGCCGCAACCCGCAGTCGCGCCGGGACCTGGCCTCGTCGTTGCGGGCCCGGACCCAGGGCTTCACGCCGCCGCGGAGGTCGGGCGGCGACCGGCCGGGGCGGCGTCCGCGCCAGGAGCTCGAGGGGGAGAAGGAGATCGCCCGGCTGCGGGCCGAGCTGCGCGCGCACCCGTGCCACGGCTGCTCCGACCGCGAGGACCACGCCCGGTGGGCCGAGCGCCACCACAAGCTGGAGCGGGACACCCGCACCCTGCAGCGACGCATCGAGCAGCGCACCAACACCATCGCCCGGCAGTTCGACCGGGTCTGCGAGGTGCTCACCGCGCTCGGGTACCTCGAGGACGACGAGGTCACGCCCACCGGCGCGCGGCTGATGCGGATCTACACCGACATGGACCTGGTCGCCGCCGAGTGCCTGCGGCACGGGCTGTGGGAGGACCTGGCGCCCAGCGAGCTCGCGGCCGCGCTGTCGGCGCTGGTGTTCGAGGCCCGGCGCGCCGACGACGCGGCCGCGCCCCGGCTCCCGGGCGGCCGGGTCAAGCAGGTGCTCGCCGAGACGGTGTCGCTGTGGGCCGACCTCGACGCCCTGGAGCGCGAGCACAAGCTCGACTTCCTGCGCGAGCCCGACCTGGGCTTCGCGTGGGCGGCCTACCGCTGGGCTGAGGGCGCCACCCTCGACGAGGTGCTGTCGGAGACCGACCTGGCCGCGGGCGACTTCGTGCGCTGGATGAAGCAGCTGCTCGACATCACCGACCAGGTCGCCTCGGCCGCGGCCGACACCCCGCTGCGCGGCGTCGCCCGGGCCGCCTCGGACGCCCTGCGGCGCGGGGTGGTGGCCTACTCCTCCGTCTCCGACTGACCTCCTACCCACCGGTCGGCCCCGGGACGGAATGCCCTACTCTGTCTGGTCGCTGGGCATGGTGGGCCCGGCGACGGTGCAGGGAGTTCTCAGGTGTCCCACGACGCGGCTCGCACGAGCTGGATCGACCAGTTCGTCCTCCGGGACGAGGTGT
>DASTGV010000233.1:0-3205 GCA_035718765.1 Nocardioidaceae bacterium | reverse complement strand
GAGCGGCAGGAGCACCGCGCCCGGCTCGTGGCCACGGCCACCGCGACGGCACGGGGCGGTCTGCTCGGCGTGGTGGCCACCGACGGCACCCGCCCCGCCTGGCGGGACGGCACGTTCGACCGGGTGCTCGTCGACGCGCCGTGCACCGGCCTCGGCGCGCTGCGCCGGCGGCCCGAGGCGCGCTGGCGCCGCTCGCCCTCCGACCTCGACGCCCTGGTGCCGCTGCAGCGGGCGCTGCTCGAGGCGGCGCTGGACGCGGTGCGGGCCGGCGGTGTCGTGGCCTACGCGACCTGCTCCCCGGTGCTCGCCGAGACGGCCGGGGTGGTGTCCGCCGTGCTGGCCGCCCGGGACGACGTACGGCTGGAGGAGGCGCAGCTGCCCGGTGTCACCGACGCGGCCGGTCCGCTCCCCGGCACCGTGCAGCTGTGGCCGCACCGGCACGGCACGGACGCGATGTTCCTGGCCCTGTTGCGCCGTTCCTGACCCGGCGGGGCCGGTGCCGCGCCACACTCTGGCCATGGAGGCGCGGGGGAGACGGGTCGCGGCACGGGTGGTGGCCGGGCTGGCGGCCGTGCTCTGGGGGTTCTTCTGGTTCGGGCTCATCGACCTGCTGGTGGTCGTGGAGCAGGACGAGCGGTTCCACGAGCACTACCTGCTCGAGTCCGGGTGGGGGCTGCTGTACCTCGTCCTGGTCACCGTCCCGCTGGTGGTGCTGGCCCGGCGGCCCGGTGAGCCGGTCGCGCTGGCGCAGCTGGCCGTGGCCACGCTGGCGGTGCTCGTCGGCGCGGTGTGGGGCGTCGCCTGGCCGCAGCTGTGGAACGGCCTCGGCCTGGTGCTCACGGTCGGGCTGCTGGCCTGGCTCGGCCACGGCCGCCCGGTGCGCTGGCACCGCCCGGACCCGGTGCTGACGGTGCTGGCGCTGGCCGGGCTGCCCGCCGCGGTGGTGTACGGCGCGCCGCTGGCCCGCAACACCACGGACGTGGAGGACATCACCAACGGCGTCTCGCACTACCCGATGCAGGCCTCGCTGGCGCTGGCGGTGGTGGGTCTCGTCGCGCTGGCCGCGGTGACGCGCAGCCGCCTGCCGGCCTGGACGGCGGCGTTCTCGGCGGTATGGCTGGGCGTCGAGTCGGTCGTCTACCCGGACCTGAAGGCGAGCCTGGGCACGACGGGCGGAGCGCTGACCGCCACGTGGGGCGTGCTGGTCGTCGCCGCCGTGGAGGTGGCCCGCCGCCGGAGACCGCCCGCCGACTAGGCTGCCGCCCACCATGGGTATCCAGATCTCCCCGAGCCTGCTCGCCGCCGACTTCGCCAACCTCGCCTCCGAGGCCGCCCGGATCTCGCACGCCGACTGGCTGCACGTGGACGTGATGGACAACCACTTCGTCCCCAACCTGACGCTCGGGCTGCCGGTCGTCGAGGCGCTCGGCAAGGCGTCGTCGACCCCGATGGACTGCCACCTGATGATCGAGGACCCGGACCGCTGGGCGCCGGCCTACGTCGAGGCGGGCGCGAGGTCGGTGACCTTCCACGTGGAGGCCGCGGCCGCCCCGGTCCGGCTCGCCCGCGAGCTGCGGGCCCTCGGCGCGCGCGCCGGGATGGCGCTCAAGCCGGCCACCCCGATCGACCCCTACGAGGACCTGCTGCCCGAGCTGGACATGCTGCTGGTGATGACCGTCGAGCCCGGGTTCGGCGGCCAGGAGTTCCTGGACCTGTGCCTGCCCAAGATCCGCCGCACCCGCGAGCTCGTCGAGAAGCACGGCCTGGACGTCTGGCTCCAGGTCGACGGCGGGGTGTCCCTGGAGACCATCGAGCGGTGCGCCGAGGCCGGCGCCGACGTCTTCGTCGCCGGGTCCGCGGTGTTCAAGGCCGACGACCCGAACGCGATGGTGGACGCGCTGCGGGCGGCGGCCGAGACCGGCTGACCGGCTGCCCCTGGGAATCTGCAGGGGCGTGGCCCGGGTCACGTACCGCCGGTACCCCGCGTGTGGCAGGCTTGGGGCACGAGCGAACACAGCTCGCGTGCTCTGGGGTCGGTGTAATTCCGAGCCGGCGGTGACAGTCCGCGACCCGGTTGCAGCCAGCAACCGGTTGACCAGGTGGAACTCCTGGACCGACGGTGAAAGTCCGGATGGGAAGCGCACGCAGGTGTCACCGGTCCTCCCGGGCCGCGTGTCCCCTGGGTCTTTCTGACGCCCGGAGTCCGCGTGCACGGACGAGAGGGCACCCCCCATGGACCGCCGGTCAGCCGAGCAGGCCGCGATGACGCGCGCCCTCGCGCTGGCCGCGTCGCCCGGCGTGCCGCTCGGCCCGAACCCGCGGGTCGGCTGCGTGCTGCTCGCCCCGGACGGTACGACGGTCGCGGAGGGCTTCCACCGAGGCGCCGGCGCCCCGCACGCCGAGGTCGACGCCCTGTCGCGAGCCGGTGAGGCCGCCCGTGGCGCCACCGCCGTGGTCACCCTGGAGCCCTGCAACCACACCGGCCGCACCGGCCCGTGCGCGCGGGCCCTGGCCGACGCCGGGGTCGCCCGGGTCGTCTACGCCCAGGCCGACACCAACCCGGTGGCCACCGGGGGAGCGGCCGCCCTGCGCGCGGCGGGCGTCGACGTCGAGGGCGGCCTGCTGGCCGACGAGGCGCGCGCCGTCAACCGCGAGTGGACCTTCGCCGTCGAGTCCGGCCGGCCGTTCGTGACCTGGAAGTTCGCGACCACGCTCGACGGTCGCAGCGCCGCCGCCGACGGCACCTCCCGCTGGGTCAGCTCGGCCCCGGCCCGCCGCGACACCCACCGGCTGCGCGGGCTGTGCGACGCGATCCTGGTCGGCACCGGCACCGTGCTGGTCGACGACCCCCAGCTGACCGTCCGCGACGACGACGACCGGGACCTGCCCCGCGACCGGCAGCTGCTGCGGGCGGTGATGGGGCTGCGGGACGTGCCCGCCGGCCGCCGCGTCCTCGACGCGGCCGCCGAGACGGTGCTGCTGCGCACCCGCGACCCGCACGAGGCGCTGGCCACGCTGCGCGAGCGCGACCGGCAGCACGTGTTCCTCGAGGGCGGCCCGACCCTGGCCGGGGCGTTCCTGCGCGCCGGGCTCGTCGACGAGGTCGTCGCCTACGTCGCGCCCATGCTCCTCGGCGCCGGCCGCAACGCCGTCGCGGACCTGGGCATCGAGACCATCGCCGACGCGTTGCACCTCGACGTGACCG
>DASTGV010000232.1:0-9850 GCA_035718765.1 Nocardioidaceae bacterium | reverse complement strand
CGAGCTCGTCGTGGGCCGCCTTCAGCGCGCTCGACAGCTCCTCACCGATCACCCGGCCGCCGGTGGTGTCGGTCGAGACGGCGTGCGAGAGGTGCTCGCTGCCGATCATCGGCCGCCACGGCCGGTCGAGCTCGCCGCCGTCCCCGGCGGCGTCGACCGCGACCGTCACCGGCCCGGCGTCGGGGAGCGGCGTGGCGGACACCCGCGAGGACGGGTCGCCCTGCACCGCGACGTCGGACAGCGTGGCCACCGCGTAGAACCGCTCTTCGCCCACGGCACCGGTGGTGTCGACGTACGGCGGGGGTGGGACCGCGAGCACGTCGCGGCCGTGGTGGTCGAGCGGCTCGAGGTCACCGTCGGCCGTCGAGGCCACGTAGACCTGGTAGCCGACCGCACCGGGTACGGCGTCCCACGTCAGCGTGACCTGGTGGCCGCCGGCCTCGGCGACCAGCCCGGTGGGCGGGTCGAGCCGAGGGGCGGCACCGACGGCGTCGTCGCTGCGCAGCCCGATCCGGTTCTCCCAGTCGGTGCGTGCAGAAGCCTGGGTCACTGGCCGTTCTCCTTGGCGCTGAAGTGCTCCATCTCCATCAGCGGGCGGAGCTTCTGCTCCATCGCGCCCGTGGAGACGTAGGTGCGCATGTCGTCGTCGGCCAGCGCGTTGCCCAGCGCGGCCATCACCATGCCCTGGTCGAGCGACAGGTAGCGCCTGGCGACCTTGTGGCTGCGGGTGCCGGCGGCGTCGTAGAACCCGCCGGGCCCGTAGCCGTCCAGGTCGTTCTTGATCTTCGCGAGGTTCTCCAGCGCGGCCTTCGGTGCGTACCGGTAGGCCAGGAACGACGCGTGCGGGGTGACCACGCCGTCGCCGTACGACGTCGGGGCCGGCGAGCCCGCGCGGCAGCCGTCGAAGGGCTGGTCGACCGACGTGCGCTCCTCGTCGGAGGTGTAGCCGCCGCCGTCGAGGCCGAGCTGGTCGACGCCGTACTCGCGGTAGCCGCCCTGCGGGTCGCTGGAGGGCGAGAAGCCCCAGTAGCCGTACTTCGCCTCGTCGAGGCCGTGCTCGATCTGCGCCTTGACGTAGAGCGGGTGGTTGATCCCCCAGGAGTACGGGCCCCAGGTCTCCTCGGGCACGAACAGCGGCACCATCAGCGCCTCGAACATGCTGCCGCCCCAGGTCGGCACGACGTCCATGCCGCGGTAGGGCAGCGCACCCTCGAAGACCCGCACCCCGAGGTAGGTCCTCCACTCGCCGACCGGCTTGGTCTCGGTCCAGGAGTAGTCGCAGTTGTCGTTCTGGAAGGTGCGGTAGGTGCCGAAGTAGTGCTGCTGCGGGATCTGGCCGGCGGCGATGCCGAGGTACGACGCCATCCGCGGCTCGGTGTTGAACGCGCCGTAGTGGTGGCCGGTGTACCAGACGTCCGGGCCGCGGCCGCGGTAGTTGCCCTTCACCGCCGCGGGGTCGTGCGGGTCCTCGTCCCAGAAGCCGCCGCGGATCTGCCCGCCGGGGGCGTTCTCCTTGGCGTCGTAGTAGAAGCCGAAGTCCATCGGCGTGCGCAGCGCGTTCGCCTGCTCGGCGAGCCCCCGGTCGGCGCGGCTCACCAGCAGCAGCGCGGTCGCGAGCCAGCCGTTGTCGACGCTGGACAGGAACGGCTTCACGACCGAGCCGTTCTCGGGCCACACGCGCAGCTTGGCGCCGGTGTGCGGGTCGTACCAGTTGTAGAACATCCCGCTCGGGTCGTGGCGGTCCAGCCTCGCCAGCGTGCGCAGCGTCTTGGCCATCCGCTGGTGGGCGTCGACGGACGTGATGAGGCCGGTGTCGCGGGCGACGACGGTGCTCCACAGGTAGGCGCCGATGTTGGTCGGGCTCGTGTACCCGCTGCGGGTGCCGGCGTCCAGCGCGCCGTCGATGTTGTCGGCGGGCAGGCCGGTGGCCGGGTCGGTCATCGCGGCCATCGAGCGCCAGGTGTCCTTCGCGTACGTCGTGAGGACGGCCCGGTCCGACGTACTGGCGGAGGGGGCGGCGGTCGCGAGCGGGGTGGTGGCCGTGAGCACGCCGGCCGCGAGCGCGGCCAGCCCGGTGAGCACGACCAGGGGTGTCCTGCGGAGCTTCATGTCCTTCTCCCGAGATGGAGGATGGGTGGGGCTGCTACTTGATGCCGGTCATCGCGATGCCTTGCATGATGTGCCGCTGGAGCACCAGGAAGATCGCGACCACGGGGATCACGACGACGACGGCGCCGGCGAGCAGGAGGCCGTACTTCGTGGCGTTCTGGCCCACGGAGTAGAGCGCGAGCGCGACCGGAAGGGTGTACTTCTCCTCGTCCTGGGCGACCACGAGCGGCCACAGGAAGTTGTTCCACGAGGTGAGGAAGGTGAGGATCCCGAGCGTCGCGACCGCGGGCCCGCACATCGGCATCACCACCGAGCGGAAGATCCGCAGCTCGCCCGCACCGTCGACGCGGGCCGCCTGGATCAGCTCGTCCGGCAGGCCGCCGATGAACTGCCGCATGAGGAAGACCCCGAACGGGCCGGCCAGGAACGGCAGGAACATGCCGGGCAGCGTGTCGGTCAGGCCGATGTTGGTGGTCAGCACGAACAGCGGCACGAACGTGACGACGCCCGGGATCATCAGCGTGGTCAGCACGAGCGCGAACAGCACCTTCTTGCCGGGGAACTCCAGCTTGGCCAGGGCGTAGCCGAGCATCGACCCGAAGACCACGTTGCCGACGGTCACGGCAAGGGCGACCACGACCGAGTTCATGAAGTAGCGCGGGAAGTCGAGCTTGGTGAACAGCACCTGGTAGTTGTCGAGGGTGATGTCCTTCGGCCACCACGTGGGCGGCACGGCGGTCACCTCGGCGTCGGGCTTGACCGACGAGAGCACCATCCACACGAACGGCAGGATCATCACGACCAGGCCGAGGGTCAGGGCGACGTACACCATCCGGTTCCTGGAGCGGGCCATCACTTCTCCCTCCGCTCGCCGAGGAAGCGGAACTGCACGAACGTGAAGACCACGACGGCGAGGAACAGCAGGTACGACGCCGCGGCCGCCAGCCCGTAGTTGCCGAACCCGAACTGGTCGTAGGTGAAGAACGTGACCGAGCGGGTGCTGTCGAGCGGGCCGCCCTTGGTCATCACGAACGCCTCCTCGAAGAACTGGAGGTAGCCGATCGAGGTGATGACCGCGCCGAACAGCAGCGTGGGCCGCAGCATCGGCAGCGTGACGTGCCGGAACCGCTGCCAGGCCGACGCCCCGTCGACCTCGGTCGCCTCGTTGACCTCCGTCGGGATGGTCTGGAGGCCGGCCAGGAAGATGATCATCAGCGAGCCGAGGTTGCGCCACGAGGACATCACCACGAGCGACGGCAGCGCCAGCGACGTGCTGTCCAGCCAGGCGGGCCCGTTGATCCCGACCAGCGCGAGGACCGCGTTGAGCAGGCCGCCCTCGTCGCGCAGCAGGAACTTCCAGACCACCGACACCGCGACGATGCTGGTCACCACGGGCAGGTAGTAGCCGACCCGGAACAGCCCGCGCAGGAAGGTGATCCGGTTGAGCCCGACCGCCGCCGCGAGCGCGAGGGCCATGGTCAGCGGGACGCCCAGCACGAGGTACAGGAACGTGTTGAGCATGACCTTCTGGAACAGCGGGTCGGCCAGGAGCTTCGCGTAGTTCTCGACGCCGACGAACCCGACCGCGAACGGCGTGCGCATGTCGGTGCTGCGGATGTCGGTGAAGCTCATCCCGAGGCTGGCCAGCACCGGCCCGGCGGTGAACACCAGGAACAGCACCAGGAACGGCAGGGCCAGGACCCACGCGGCGACAGCCTGCTGCCGCCGCGTGGGGTCCACGTGCCTCGAGGTGGTGGCCACCGGTGTGGTGGGCCGCGAGGCGGTCGTGACGCTCACGGTCAGAGACCGGTGCCGATCGACTTCGCCTGCTTCTGCATGTCCGCGACCGCGTCGGACGTGGGCACCGAGCCCTTCACGGCCTTCTCGACGTCGCCGTCGATGACGGACGCGACCTGCTCCCAGCTGGGCACGGCCGGCGGGGCCTCGGCGCTGTCGAGCTGCCGGCCGAACACCTGGAGCTGCTGGTCACCGGCGAGGTCGCCGCTCTGCCAGGCGCTCTTGACGGCGGGCAGGTCCTTGACGGTGTCGTACCACTTCGACTGGGTCTGCGCGTCGGACAGCCAGCGCACCAGCTTCCAGGCGCCGTCCCGGTTCTTGGCGTCCTTGAAGACGGCCAGGTCGCCACCGCCGGTGAACGACGTGCCGGGACCGGAGTCCTTGCCTGGCAGCGGCGCGACGGCGTACTTGTCCTTGGTCAGGCCGGCGTCCTCGACGAGGCCGATGTGCCAGGGACCGGAGATGAACGAGCCGTAGGTGCCCTTGGCGAAGCCGTTCTCGAGCTCGCCCGGGTCCAGCATCCGGGTCTGCGAGTAGCCCTTGTCGAAGAACGACTTGTAGTAGTTCAGCGCTTCGCTCATCT
Organism: Nocardioidaceae bacterium; assembly: GCA_035718765.1. Lineage (GTDB taxonomy): Bacteria > Actinomycetota > Actinomycetes > Propionibacteriales > Nocardioidaceae > Nocardioides_B. The sequence continues at coordinate 5,361 of DASTGV010000232.1, read as the reverse complement.
GCGGGCTGTCGATGGAGTACTCGGTGCCGCTGCCGTTGGTGACCTTCGCGCCGTTGGACCAGGCGAAGGGCAGCACGGTCTGCCACGAGCCGGTCTGGCCGGGCTGCAGGCTGACGGGGTACTTCACCCCGGACTTCTTGAGGTCCGCCGCGAACTTCGAGAACTCGTCCCAGGTCGTCGGCGCCTTGTCCCAGCCGGCCTTCTTGGCCAGGTCGGTGCGGTAGTACAGCACCCGCGTCTCGACGTACCAGGGGACGCCGTACGACGTGTTGCCGACGACCGTCGAGCCCCAGGCCCCGTCGTAGAAGTCGCTGTCCTTGACGAGCCCGTCCGGCGTCGGGTCGAGACCGCCCGCCTTGGCGAACTCACCCATCCAGGTCGTGCCGATCAGGCTCACGTCGGGCGTCTTCCCGCTGGCGATCGCCGCCGAGATCTTGTCGTGCGCGGCCTCCCACGGGACCGCGGTGACCTTGACCGTCGCGTCGGGGTTGGCGGACTCGAAGTCCTTGACGAAGTCCTGGAGCTTCTCCCCCTCGGTGCCCATCGCCCACACGTTGATGGTGCCGCTGGCCTTGGCGTCGCTGATGGCCTTCGACGCGCCGGGGCCGGCCTCCGACCCCGAGTCGCGCCCGCACCCGGTCAGCGCCAGGCTCGCGGCGACCGCCAGCGCGGTGAACGCGCTCGCCGTCCTTCTGGTCGTTCTTCTCATCGCTCAACCTTTCCGAGATGTCCGAGGGATGGGTTCAGGCTCCGGAGGTGGTTCGGACGACCAGCTCCGTGGGGAGGACGACGTGCCGGGGCTCGGCACGCCCTGCGGTGATGACCTCGTCGAGCAGCCGGGCGGCGGTCCCGCCGAGCTCGCGCATCGGCTGGCGGACGGTGGTCAGCCCGGCGTACCGGGCGGCCATGATGTCGTCCCAGCCGGTGACCAGCACCTGGCCGGGGACGTCGACACCGGCCGCGCCCAGCGCGCTGAGCACACCGAGGGCGACCTCGTCGTTCGCGCAGACGAAGGCGTCCGGCAGGGTGCCGGCCAGGGCGGTGCGGGCCACCGCGCGGCCCGCGGCCTCGTCGAAGACGGGGGTGGCGACGGTCGTCACCGTGGTGCCGGCCTGCTCCGCGGCGACCCGCCCCACCGCCGCCCAGCGCTCGCCGAGGTCGGGCGCCATCGCGGGGTCGCCGACCAGGGTGAGCCGGCGGGCGCCCTGCGCGAGCACGTGCGCGGCCAGCTGCTCGGCGGACCCGGTGTTGTCGGCCTTGACGGAGTCGATCCCCGCGAGCTGGGGACGGGCCAGCAGCACCAGGGGCATCCCTCGGGCGTGCAGCCGCTCCAGCAGGGCGTCCGGGACGGTGCGCCCCATCACGACCATGCCGTCGCAGCGGTCGGCCATCTCCTCGACCATCGTCGGGGCCGCCGCCCGACCGTGCGTGGACAGGATCAGCACCGACCGGCCGAGGTCGGCGGCCACGGACTCGTAGCCGAGCACCACCTCGGCGTAGTAGGGGCCGGACAGGTCGGGGAAGACGATCGCGTTGGCGGCGTGCCGCCGCTCGGCGAGCGAGCGGCCGAGCCGGCTCGGCGTGAACTCCAGCTCCGCCACGGCCCGGGCGACCCGCTCGCGGGTGGCCTCGGAGACGTTCTCGTGCTGGTGCATCACCCGGGAGACGGTGGCGATGGAGACCCCGGCGTGCCGGGCCACGTCGCGGATCGTCGGTCGCACGCGGTCCTCCCTCACGCCGAGTCGTAGGTGGGTCGTCCGGTCCGTCGGATGTAACCGGTTTCAGAAACCGGTTACATCTACCTTGGAGGTGACCACCGACACATGTCAAGGGTGGACCGGACCAACGGGCCGAAACGGACGGAACGGTTCAGACCGGATCAGGAGCCGGCGCGCTCTCGCCCGCGCCTGCCTGGCCCCGCGCCCGGGTAGTCCGTGACGAAATGGCTGTTCTCGCGAGGATTTTCTGCCAGAACGTCACGGACTACCCGGACGGGGAGGCGGTCAGCGGAGGAGGCGGTCGGGGGTGATGGGGAGGTCGCGGACGCGGATGCCGGTGGCGTTGTGCACGGCGCTCGCGACGGCGGCGGCCGTCCCGGTGATGCCGATCTCGCCGATGCCCTTGGCGCCGAGGGCGTTGGCCCGCAGGTCCTCCTCGTCGAGCCAGCTGACGTCGATCTCGCCGATGTCGGCGCAGACCGGGACGTGGTACTCCGCGAGGTCGTGGTTGACCACGTGGCCGAACCGGTGGTCGACCACGCTGTGCTCGTGCAGGGCCATCGAGAGGCCCCACACCATGCCACCCATGAACTGCGAGCGGGCGGTGCGCGGGTTCACGATCCGACCGCACGAGAACACCCCGGTCATCCGCGGCACCCGCACCTCTCCGGTGTCCGCGTCGACCCGCACCTCGACGTACTGGGCGCCGTAGGAGTGCGCGGCGTACTGGCCCGCGTCGGGGCTCTCGGCCATCGAGGACTCGGTGCGCGCTCCCGGGGCCGGCGACTCGCCGTGCTCCTCGCGGAAGCGGCGCGCCGCCTCGACGACCGCGGAGCCGTGGGAGGCCAGCCCGGCCGAGCCGCCCTCGACGGTGGCCATCGGCAGCGCGGTGTCGCCGATCTCCACGTGCACCCGCTCGACGGGCACCCGCATCGCGTCGGCCGCGACCTGGGTGAGCACGGTGCGGTTGCCGGTGCCGATGTCGGCGGCGCCGATCCGGACGGCGTAGGCACCGTCACCCGTGTGCTCGACCTGGGCCACCGAACCCGGCATCAGGTAGGCGGGGTACGTCGACGCGGCCACGCCGAGACCGACCAGCCAGCGGCCCTCGCGCCGGGCGCCCGGGAGGCCGCGCCGGTCCCAGCCGAACCGCTCCGCGCCGGTGCGCAGGCACTCGACGAGGTGCCGGCTCGACCACGGGAGCCCGGTCTCCGGGTCCCGCTCGGGGTCGTTGCGGACCCGCAGCTCGACCGGGTCGAGGCCGAGCGCGTCGGCCAGCTCGTCCATCGCGCTCTCGAGCCCGAACATGCCGGGCGCCTCCCCCGGTGCCCGCATCCACGACGGCACCGGGACGTCGAGCGGGACGAGCCGGTGCGTCGTACGACGGGCGTCGGCGGCGTACATGCTGCGGGTGCCGACCGTGGTCTGCTCGGCGAACTCCTTGATCCGCGAGGTCTGCTCCAGCGCCTCGTGCACGATCGCCGTGATCCGGCCGTCCTCGGTGGCGCCGAGCGCGACCCGCTGCCGGGTGGGCGTGCGGTAGCCCACCAGCGCGAACATCTGCTGCCGGGTCAGCGCGAGCTTCACCGCACGGCCGGGCAGGCTCATCGCGGCCAGCGCGCCCAGGACGTTGTGGGCGTGCGGCAACCCCTTGGACCCGAAGCCGCCGCCGACGTACGGCGAGACCACCCGGACGTCCGCGGGGTCGAGGCCGAGCACCTTCGCGAGGGTCCTGCGGACGCCGTGCGGGCCCTGCGTGGAGTCGTAGACGGTCAGCCGCCGGCCGTCCTCCCACACGTTCACGCAGGCATGCGGCTCCATCGGGTTGTTGTGCTCCATCGGGGTCGTGTACCGCTGGTCGACGACGACGGCGGAGTCCGCGAGGGCGCGGTCGACCGCGCCCTCCTCGGTGTCGGTGGGGTAGCCCGGGTTGACCTTGTCCGGCTCGTAGCAGTCGGGGTGGTCCTCGCGCAGCTCGGTGTCGTGCTCGTGCACCTCGTAGCCGATGCGCACCAGGTCCGCGGCGTGCCGGGCGATCTCGGCGGTCTCGGCGACCACCGCGCCGATGATCTGCCCGCGGAACGCGACCCCCGGCGACTGGAGGATGGTGTACTCCCCGTCGCCGGTGTCGGCGAGCTCGGGCGCGTTGAGGTGGGTGAGCACGAGCAGCACACCGTCGAGCGCCTCGGCCTCGGAGGCGTCCACCTCGGTGACCCGGCCGCGGGCCACGGTCGACTGCAGCGGGTGCAGGTACGCCGGCAGCGGGAGGTCCTGCTCGAAGGCGTAGGTCGCCTCACCGAGCACCTTGGCGCGCCCGTCGACCCGGGCCAGCCCGCTGCCCACCGCGGGTGCGACGTCGAGCGTGGTCATCGGGCACCTCCGGCCAGGTCGCGCAGGGTGGCGGTGATCGTGCTGCGGGCGAGCGGGACCTTGAACCCGTTGCCCGGCAGCGGCCTCGCGGCCTCGAGCTCCGCGGTGGCCGCGGCCCGGAACGCCTCCTCGGTCGCCGGTCCGCCGCGCAGCCGCTCCTCCGCGACGCTCGCCCGCCAGGGCTTGTGCGCGACGCCGCCGAGCGCGAGACGGACGTCGCGGACGGTGCCGTCCTCGACGTCGAGCGCGGCCGCGACCGAGACCAGCGCGAAGGCGTAGGACGCCCGGTCGCGCACCTTGCGGTAGGCCGACCGGCGCGCGAACGGCAGCGCGGGGACCTCCACCGCGGTGACCAGGTCGCCGTGCTGCAGGGTGGTGTCGCGCTCGGGCTCGTCGCCGGGCAGCCGGTGGAGGTCGGCCATCGGGACCCGCCGTTCGCCGGCCGGGCCCAGCACCACGACGGTCGCGTCGAGGGCCGCGAGGGCGACCGCCAGGTCGGAGGGGTGGGTGGCCACACACCGGTCGGAGGCGCCGAGGACGGCGTGGCTGCGGCTGAAGCCCTCCAGCGCGGAGCAGCCGCTGCCTGGGTCGCGCTTGTTGCACGGGGTGGTGACGTCCTGGAAGTAGACGCAGCGCGTCCGCTGCAGCAGGTTGCCGGCCGTGGTGGCGGCGTTCCGGATCTGGCCGGAGGCGCCGGCCAGCAGGGCCTGCGCCAGCACCGGGTAGGAGCGCCGCACCACCGGGTGCGCGGCCAGGTCGCTGTTCCGGACGGCGGCGCCGACGCGCAGCCCACCGTCGTCGAGAACCTCGACGTCGTCGAGCGGGAGCCGGCTCACGTCGACCAGGACGTCCGGGGCGGCCACGCCGAGCTTGAGGTGGTCGACGAGGTTGGTGCCACCTGCGAGGTAGGCCGCGCGGGGGTTGCCTGCGACCAGGTCGACCGCGGCGGCGGGGTCGGTCGCCCGCTCGTAGGTGAGGGGCCTCATCGCGCCACCTCGCGGATCGCCGCCACGATGTTCACGTAGGCGCCGCAGCGGCAGAGGTTGCCGCTCATGCGCTCGCGGATCTCGTCGTCGGTGAGGTCGACCTCGGCCTCGAGGTCCTCGGTGACGTGGCTCGGGTGGCCCGCCCTGAACTCCTCGAGCATCCCGACCGCGGAGCAGATCTGCCCGGGTGTGCAGTAGCCGCACTGCAGGGCGTCGTGGTCGACGAAGGCCTGCTGCATGCGGTGCAGGTCGTCACCGTCGGCGAGCCCGGCTGCGGTCACCACCTC
>DASTGV010000231.1:0-6697 GCA_035718765.1 Nocardioidaceae bacterium | reverse complement strand
GACAGCGGGTGCGTGTCGGAGGCGTGCCAGCCGAGCTTGTCGTAGGCCTTCTCGGCGGTGAAGCCGGGCGTGCCGGACGGCACGATGATCGTGGAGATCTCGGCCTTGCCGTTGTCCCGGGGGCCGGTGCGGGCGGTCACGGTGACCAGCGAGGTGATGTCCGAGCCGGAGTTGGTGATGAACTGCTTCGCGCCGTTGACCACCCACTCGCCGTCGACGAGCTCGGCCTTCGTCTTCGTGGCGCCCGCGTCCGAGCCGGCACCGGGCTCGGTGAGGCCGAACCCCGCGAGCGTGCGGCCGGCGACGAGGTCCGGCAGCCACTGCTGCTTCTGCTCCTCGGTGCCGAACGTCAGGATCGGGTTGATGCCCAGCCCGACCGCCGCCTCGAGGGTGATGCCCATCGACTGGTCGACGCGGCCGACCTCCTCGATCGCCACGCACAGCGAGGTGAAGTCGCCGTCCTCCCCCATCCCGCCGAACTCCTCCGGCGCGGTCAGCCCCATCAGGCCGAGGTCGCCCATCTTCTGCACCACGTCGGTCGGGAAGTGGTGGTCCTTGTCCCACCGGGCGGCGTGCGGGGCGATCTCGCCGAGGGCGAACTCGCGCACGCTCTTGCGGAAGGTCTCGTGCTCGGGGGAGAGCTCGAACGGGCTCATGGGTGCCTCCCTGTCAGGCTGGTCTTACGCTTACGTCAACGTAAGCAGGCTAGGACGCTTCCGCTACGGAAGGGCAACCCGTGGACGACCCGAGCTGGACCATCTCGCAGCTGGCCGAGGAGTTCGGCGTCACGCTGCGCACCATCCGGCACTACGAGGACGTCGGGCTGCTCTCCCCCGCCCGGCGCGGCACCGTCCGGGTCTTCGACACCCGCCAGCGGATCCGGCTGCAGCTGGTGCTGCGCGGCAAGCGGCTCGGCTTCTCGCTGCCCGAGATCGCCACGATCGTGAACATGTACGACGAGCAGCCGGGCGAGGCCGGGCAGCTGCAGTACCTCCTCGACCAGATCGAGGTGCGCCGCGTCGAGCTCGAGCAGATGCGCCGCGACATCGACCAGACGATGGCCGAGCTGGCGCACGTCGAGCGACGCTGCCGCGAGGACCTGGCCGCCCTCGACACCGACTGAGCCCCGACCGGGCAGCGGCTCCGCCGGGCCGCTTTGGTTGAATCCGGGGATGCGCTACGCCATGACCGGTGCGACCGGGTTCGTCGGGGGCGCGCTCGCCCGCCTGCTGCGCGACGAGGGCCACGAGGTGCGGGCCCTGGTGCGCGACCCGGGCCGGGCGGGCGACCTGGCCGGGCTCGGCGTCGAGCTGGTGGCCGGCGACCTCGACGACACCGCCGCCCTCGACACGCTGTGCACGGACGTGGACGGGCTCTTCCACGTCGCCGGCTGGTACAAGCTCGGCCAGCGCGACCCGTCGGTCGGCGACCGGGTGAACGTCGACGGCACCCGCAACGTGCTGGCCGCGGCCCAGCGGGCGGGCGTCCCGAAGGTCGTCTACACGAGCACCCTTGCGGTCAACTCCGACACCCACGGCCGCGTGTACGACGAGACGTACCGGCACACCGGCCCGTTCACCAGCCACTACGACCTCACCAAGGCCCGCGCCCACGAGATCGCCGAGCGGTTCGCGGCCGACGGGCTCCCGGTCGTCATCGTCCAGCCCGGCCTGGTCTACGGCCCGGGCGACACCGCGCAGACGGGTGGGCTCATCGACCAGGTCGCGCGCGGCAAGCGGCCGCAGGTCCCCGCCGGCGGGGAGGTCTGCTGGGCGCACGTCGACGACGTCGCGACCGGACACCTGCTGGCGATGACGCGGGGCGTGCCCGGGGAGTCCTACATGCTGGCCGGGCCGCGGGCGTCCCTGGCCGACGGCCTCCGGCGGGTCGCCGCCGCGGCCGGCACGAAGGGTCCGATGGTGCTGCCCACGGGCGTCGTGCGCGCCGTCGCCGCGGTCATGGCGCTCCTCGGGCGCGCCGTACCCGTGCCGCCGGACTTCGCGGCCGAGACCATGCGCGCCGGGCTCGCGACGTACCTCGGCACGCCCGCCAAGGCAGAGCACGACCTCGGCTGGCAGGCCCGCGACCTCGACACCGGGCTGCGGGAGACCGTGGAGGCGCTGCGGCGCTGAGCCTCAGCGCTTCAGCTTCTTCGCCGCCTTCTCAGCCTGGCGCTTGGCCTTCTTCTTGGCCTTCTTCTTGGCCTTGCGGCTGAGCTTCCTGGTCTTCTTCCGGCCCTCGTCCACCGGGTGCGACATCGCGCGCGGCAGCATCAGCGCCACCGACCTGGTGAACATCCGCCGGGCCACCATGAGCAGCGGGATGCCCACCGGCAGCAGGATGACCGTCACGCACAGCAGCACCGCGACCAGCCCGAGCAGCGACGCCCCGATCCAGAGCAGCGCACCACCGAGTCCTCGGAGGATCTGCATCTCCTCCACCTCCCTCTCCCGCTTCCATACCCCGAACCGGGCAAACGGACTCGCTGACCGCCTCCGGAGCCGAGGTCCTAGACTCCGGCGGGACGGGTCCGCCAGCACCAGAACCGCAGCACCGAGGAGAACACCGTGGCCGAGGTCAAGCCGCTCCAGAAGGTCCTCATCGCCAACCGCGGCGAGATCGCCGTCCGGGTGATCCGGGCCTGCAAGGACGCGGGGATCAAGAGCGTGGCGGTCTACGCCGACCCCGACCGCGACGCGCTGTTCGTGCGGCTGGCCGACGAGGCGCACAGCCTCGGCGGCGCGACCCCGGCCGACTCCTACCTCGACATCGAGAAGATCGTCGCCGTCGCGCAGAAGGCCGGCGCCGACTCCGTCCACCCCGGCTACGGCTTCCTGGCCGAGAACCGCGACTTCGCGCAGGCCGTGCTCGACGCGGACCTGGTGTGGATCGGCCCACCGCCGGCCGCCATCGAGAACCTCGGCGACAAGGTGAAGGCCCGGCACATCGCCGAGAAGGTCGGTGCCCCGCTGGTCGCCGGCACCAAGGACCCGGTCGAGGACGCCGACGAGGTGATCGCCTTCGCCAAGGAGCACGGTCTGCCGATCGCGATCAAGGCGGCCTTCGGCGGCGGCGGCCGCGGCCTCAAGGTGGCCCGCAAGGAGGAGGAGGTCGCCGAGCTCTACGAGTCGGCGGTCCGCGAGGCCGTCAGCGCCTTCGGGCGCGGCGAGTGCTTCGTGGAGAAGTACCTCGACAAGCCGCGCCACGTCGAGACCCAGTGCCTGGCCGACCAGCACGGCAACGTGGTGGTGGTGTCGACCCGCGACTGCTCGCTGCAGCGCCGGCACCAGAAGCTGGTCGAGGAGGCGCCCGCGCCGTTCCTCTCCGAGGAGCAGGTCAAGACCCTCTACGACGCGTCCAAGGCGATCCTGCGGGAGGCCGGGTACGTCGGCGCCGGCACCTGCGAGTTCCTGGTCGGGCAGGACGGCACCATCTCCTTCCTCGAGGTGAACACCCGCCTCCAGGTCGAGCACCCGGTCTCGGAGGAGGTCACCGGCCTCGACCTGGTCCGTGAGATGTTCCGGATCGCCGCCGGCGAGGAGCTCGGGTACGACGACCCGAAGATCGAGGGCCACTCGATCGAGTTCCGCATCAACGCCGAGGACCCCGGCTCGAACTTCATGCCCGCACCCGGCACGCTGACCCGCTGGCACGCGCCGGCCGGCCCCGGGGTGCGGGTGGACGGCGGCTACGACCAGGGCGAGACCGTGCCCGGCTCCTTCGACTCCCTCGTCGCCAAGCTCATCGTCAGCGGCCGGGACCGCACCCAGGCCCTGGAGCGGTCCCGCCGCGCGCTCGACGAGTTCGTCGTCGAGGGCATGCCGACGGTGATCCCGTTCCACCGCGTGGTGGTCGACGACCCGGCCTACGTCGGCGACGGCGAGACGTTCGGCGTCTACACCTCCTGGATCGAGACCGAGTTCGACAACCGGATCCCGGCGTACACCGGTGAGTCCGAGGCGCTGGAGGCCGAGGAGCGGCAGACCGTGACGGTCGAGGTCGGCGGCCGCCGGCTCGAAGTCGTCCTGCCCGCCGGGTTCGCGGCCGGCGCCGCCGCCACCGGTGCGCAGAAGAAGCCGAAGCGGGAGCGGAAGAAGGCCGGCGCGGCCGCGTCCGGCGACTCCGTCACCTCGCCGATGCAGGGCACGATCGTCAAGGTCGCCGTCGAGGAGGGCCAGGAGGTCGCCGAGGGCGACGTGATCGTGGTGCTCGAGGCGATGAAGATGGAGCAGCCCCTCAAGGCGCACAAGGCCGGCACCGTCACGGGCCTGTCGGCGAGCGTCGGCGACAGCGTCACCAGCGGCGCGGTCGTCTGCGAGCTCAAGGACTGATGAACGGTCGGGGAACACCTCCCCACCTGACCCGTCGCAGGTCGTCGGCGCGGCGCTGAGCGGTCCACGATGACCGGGTGAGCGCTCCGATCACCTTCTTGATGTACGACGTGTCCGGGCACGGCGGCGTCGCCCGCTCGGTCGTCAACCTCGCGAACCGGCTGGCCGACCACCGCGACGTGCGCGTGGTCAGCCTGCACCGCCGGGCCGCCCGGTCGACGTACGCGCTGGACCCGCGGGTGGCCCTCGAGGTGCTGCTCGACCAGGAGGCGCTCGGACCGGCCGACCGGCTGCGACACCGGCGCCCGACCGGGCTGCGGCCGGTGCCGGCGGAGCAGCGGATGACCCGGCTGACCGACCGGGTGCTGCGCCGGCGGCTGGCGACACTCGAGCCCGGGGTCCTGGTCTCCACGCGGCCGTCCCTGCACCTGGCCGCGGTCCGCTGGGCCGCGCCCGGGGTCCGGCTCGTCGGGCAGGACCACAAGAACTTCCCGACCCGGTTCTCGGGGCCGCGGCAGCCCGCGGTGCTCACCGAGGCGGTCCCCCGGCTGGACGCCTACGTCGTGCTGACCCACGCCGACGCCGAGGACTACCGGCGCGAGCTGCCGGGACGCACCCGCGTCGAGGTGATCCGCAACGCGCTGCCCTGGGCCCCTGCCGACGCACCGGCGCCGCTGGACTCGAAGGTGCTGGTGGCCGCCGGCCGGCTGGCCCGGGAGAAGGGCTTCGGGCGGCTGCTCGACGCCTTCGCGCCGGTGGCGCGCGACCACCCCGACTGGCAGCTGCACGTGTACGGCGAGGGGGGCCAGCGGGCCGCGCTCACCGAGCGGGTCCGGCGGCTCGGGCTCGACGGGCAGGTCCGGCTGCCCGGCTACACCGACGACTTCCGGGGCGTGCTGGCCGGTGCGGCGGCGTACGCCATGACCTCGCGCGCCGAGGGCTTCCCGATGGTGCTGATCGAGGCGCTGAGCGTCGGGCTCCCGGTCGTCGCGATGGACTGCCCACGCGGGCCGGGCGAGATCGTGCGCGACGGCAAGAACGGCTTCCTGGTCGACGACTGCGACGTCGCCGGCTTCAGCGACGCGCTCCGGCTGCTGGTCGAGGACGACGGGCTGCGCCGGGACTGCGGCCGGCAGGCCCTGGAGGACTCCCACCGGTACACCGCCGACACCGTGCTCGCCGACTGGCTGGCGCTCCTCGACGACCTCTGATCTGCACGCGGCTGCCACCCGGGGGTCATGCCGCGTTCACCGCCGGCCGCCACCGTCGAGCCATGAGCCAGCGCGTGTACCTCCACGTCGGAGTCCCGAAGAGCGGCACGACGTTCCTCCAGGCCTCGCTCGCCGAGAACAAGGCGACGCTCAAGGAGGCCGGGGTGCTGTACCCGTCCGGCCACGAGCGGATGTTCCTCGCCGCCGTCGACGTGCGCGGTGCCCACAAGGCGTGGGGACGCACCCGCGCGGAGGTCGACGGCACCTGGGACACGCTGTGCCGCAAGGCCCGCGCCCACGACGGCGTCACCGTGATCAGCCACGAGCTCCTCGGCGCCGCCTCCCTGCACCAGGTCACCGCGGCCCTGACCATGCTGCGCGGCCTCGAGGTGCACCTGGTCGTGACCGCCCGCGACCCCGCACGGCAGGCCGCGGCCGAGTGGCAGGAGGGCGTCAAGCACGGGCGCCGGCTGACCTTCGAGCAGTTCCGCTCCCGGGTGCTCGACGGCGCGGCCGAGACCGACTACGCGCGCCGGTACCGGGCCGGCCAGGACCTGCCGGCGGTGCTCTCCCGGTGGGGCGGCACGCTGCCGCCGTCCCGGGTGCACGTGGTCACCTGTCCCCCGCCGGACGCCGACCCACGGGTGCTGTGGGAGCGGTTCGCCGGGGTGCTCGGCGTGGACCCGGAGCGGTTCCCGGCCGCCGGGCCCGGCGCCGCGAACACGTCGCTCGGCACCACCGAGGTCGACCTGCTGCGTCGCGTCAACGTGGCGCTCGCGAAGCGGCTCGTGCAGCCGGAGTACGGCCGGGTCGTCAAGCAGCTCTACGCCCAGGAGATCCTGCCGGCGCGGCGCTCGGCCCGGCCCGTCGTACCGGCGGAGATGCACGACGACCTGGTCGTCGTCGGCGAGCGGTGGGCCAAGGAGATCGACAAGGCCGGGTACGCCGTCCACGGCGACCTGGCCTCGCTCGTCCCCGTCGCGCCCGCCGAGCCCGGGCCGCACCCGGACGACGTCGACCCGCGCGACGTGCTCGAGTCGGCCACCGCGGCCACCGCCGAGCTGCTCGTCGAGATCCAGCGCCGCGGCGCCGACGTCGAGCGCCTCGAGGCCGAGAACGCCAGGCTCCGCAAGAAGCGCAAGCTCCTCAAGCGCC
>DASTGV010000230.1:0-3383 GCA_035718765.1 Nocardioidaceae bacterium | reverse complement strand
TCGCGAGCACCGGCGGGCCGCCGTCGACCGGCTCGCCGCGGCCGTTGCACACCCGGCCCAGCCACGCGGGACCCACCGGGATGTGCAGCGGCTCGCCGGCGAAGGTGACCCGGCTGCCGTCCAGGCGCATCCCGTCGGTGCCCTCCAGCACCTGGACGACGGCGAGGTCGCCGTCGACCTCGAGGACCAGGCCGTGCCGGACCTCGCCGGAGTCGAGCCGGATCTCCGCGAACTCGTCCCAGCCGACGCCGCGCACGTCGCGGACGACGAGCAGGGGACCGCGGAGCTCGGATACCGCGGTGTGCTCCAGCGTCGTCATCGGGCGCGTGGGCGGGGTCATGCCAGCTCGCTCACGGCGAGGTCGGCCAGCCGGGCCAGCATCACCTGCTGGTGCTCGCGCACCCCGTCGACGTCCTCGGGGCCGGTCTCCTCGCGGGCCCGCAGCAGCGGGCCGAAGTCCAGCTCCTCCACCGCGGCCGGCGGCAGCCCCGCGTCCACCAGCGCCCGGCAGCGGTCCACGACCGCGAGGACCGCGTCGACGAGGGCCGCCCCCTTGGCCGCGGAGCAGAACGCGTCGGTGGGGCTCGAGGCGCTCTGCTGCAGCACGCCCTCGCGCAGCAGCCGGCCGGCCAGCATCACCACCCGCTCGGCGCCGGGCATCGCCCCGGTGCCCACCAGGTCGGCGAGCGCGGCGAGCCGGTCGGCCTCGCCCAGCAAGGAGGTCACCCGGCCGCGGCGCTGCGCCCACAGCGGGTCGCCGGCACCGACGTGCCAGGACGCGAGCAGCGCCGCGTCGCGGGAGAAGGACCCCGACCAGGCCACGGCCGGGTAGTGCCGCGCGTAGGCCAGGTCCCGGTCCAGCGTCCACACCGAGCGCACGAACCGCTGGGTGTGCGCGGTGACCGGCTCGGTCAGGTCGCCGCCGGGTGGGGAGACGGCGCCGATGATCGTCACCGAGCCGGTGCGCCCGCCGAGCGTGACGACGTGCCCGGCCCGCTCGTAGAACGCGGCCAGCGCCGACGCGAGACCGGCCGGGTAGCCCTCCTCCGCGGGCAGCGCCCCGGTGCGGGACGCGAACTCCCGCAGCGCCTCGGCCCAGCGCGACGTCGAGTCGGCGATCAGCACGACGTGGCAGCCCAGGTCCCGGAAGTACTCCGCGACGGTGACCCCGCTGTAGATGCTGACCTCGCGGGCCATCATCGGCATGTTCGAGGTGTTCGCGATGACCACCGTCCGGCGGACCAGCGGCTGACCGGTGCGCGGGTCCTCCAGCGCGTCGAGCTCGGCGACCACGTCGGCCATCTCGTTGCCACGCTCGCCGCATCCGACGTACACGATCACGTCGGCGTCGCACCACTTCGCGATCTGCTGGAGCAGCACCGTCTTGCCGGTGCCGAAGCCGCCGGGCACGGCGGCGCTGCTGCCGCGGGCGACCGGGTACAGCAGGTCGAGCACGCGCTGGCCGGTGTGCAGCCCCTCGGCGGTGTCCCGGCGCTCCCGGCTCGGCCGGGGCCGCCGGACCGGCCACGTCTGCGTCAGCGGTACGTCGGTCCCGCCGACCGTCGCGACGACGGCGTCGCCGGCGTACGCACCGGCCCGCACCACCCGGCTCACCCGCCCACCGCCGCCCGGGGGGACGAGCACCCGCACCGGGACCGGGCCGCCGTCCACGACCGCCCCGAGCTCGTCACCGGCGGACACCTGCTGCCCGACCGTGACCGACGGCGCGAAGTCCCACCGGCGGGGGTCCTCACGACGCCGCATGGCGCCCGGCGTCAGCCAGGTCCCCGCCTCGCGCAGGGGCCGCAGCAGCCCGTCGTAGACGCCGCCCAGGAGGCCGGGGCCCAGCAGGGCCGAGACGGGCTCACCGCGGGACACCGCGGACATGCCCGGCGCCAGCCCGCCGGTGTCCTCGTAGGCCTGCACGGTCACCCGGTCGCCGTCGATCGCGACCACCTCGCCGGGCAGCTCGCTCTCGCCGAGCGCCACGACGTCGAACATCGCGGCCCTGGAGAGGCCGGCGAGCTCCACCAGCGAGCCGGACACCCGGACCACGCGCGCGGTCACGGCGACCACAGCCGTTCGGGGTCCGGGCCCATCCGGTCCAGCACGTCCTCGGCGACCGCCGTCAGCGACAGCACCGCGCGCAGCCCGTGCGCCTCGGCCACCACGCCGTCGGGAGTCTCGCTCAGCCGCGCGTCGGCACCGACCGCGGCGCGGGCCTCCTCGACGAGCCGGGCGTGCAGGGCGGGGTAGTCGGCGGTCTCGCGGAGCGCCACCGCGGCCTCACGCACCCGGCGGCGCAGCTCCTCGTAGACCTCCCCGCGGGCGCGCAGCACGATGCTCCGGGACCGGCGCCGGGCACGAGCGCGCTCGGCGGCGAGCGTCTCCTGCGCGTCGGCCTCCCCGCGGGCACGGGCCTCCCGGCGGATGCGGTCGCACTCCTCGGAGGTCCGGCGCCGGACCGCCTCGACCTCCGCGTCCGCGAGCGCCAGCAGCCGGGCCGCGTCGCGCTCCGCTTCGGCCAGCAGGGCCGCCCGCACCGCGTCGAGGGCGTCGACGTGCTCGGGCGAGGTGACGCTCACGCCGGCATCACCACCGCGAACGGGGGGCCGGTGGTCGCCGCCGCCTCGCCGAGCGCCCGCGCCGCCGCGGCGGTCAGGACCACGACCGCCACGTCCGCCGGCAGCCCGGCCCACGCGGCCCGGACGGCGTCGTCGTCCTCGGCGGCCAGCACGACCGCGCCCGCCAGCCCGTAGCCCGCCACCAGGGTCCGGGCGCCGATCACCGCGATCCCGGCCACGGCCTCACGCCCTCCCCATCAGGATGATCGCGACGATCAGCCCGTAGATCGCGATGCCCTCGGCCAGCCCGACGATCACCATCGCCCGGCCGAACAGCTCGGGGCGCTCGCTCATCGCGGCCAGGGCGGCGGCGCCGGTGTAGGCGACCGCGATGGCCGCGCCGATGGACGAGCCGGCCACCGCGATCGCGGCGCCCAGCAGGGCGGCCCACGCGGCGCTCGGCCCGCCGGACGGCTGGGCGGCCGCGACGACCGAGGGGTGTGCGGAGGCCGGTCCGCCGGCCACCGCGACCGCCAGCACCACCAGCGCCGCCAGCGCGAGCACCACGTCCAGGGCGACGACGGCTCCGAGGGCGGAGCGGCCCTTCCTGCGAACGAGCGCGAGCGTGCCGGTCGCGGCGACCACGAGCACGGGCAGGGCGATGATCCAGACGCTCACGGCTTCCTCCCGGGGGTGGTGGGCACCAGGTCGGTCGCCGCGCTCTCGGCGGCGGGGACGTCGAGGGGGACGTGCCAGGGCCGGAACGGCCGCCCCTCGGCGCTGAACACACGGGAGAACAGCTCGTAGTACTCCAGCCGC
>DASTGV010000229.1:0-7038 GCA_035718765.1 Nocardioidaceae bacterium | reverse complement strand
CACCACCCGCACCCCCTCGCGGGTCAGCCGCCGCTCGATGTCGGCGGACTGGGCCTGGGCCAGGCGCATCACCCGGGCGTTGACCTGGGCCAGGTCGGTGGTCAGCGAGCCCTCGAAGGTGATGCCGAGCTCCTTGGCCTCCTCCATGTCGGCCATCAGCTCGGCGGTGGCGATCAGCGTCTTGCTGGGCACGCAGTCGGTGAGCACCGCGGAGCCGCCGATCCCGTCGGTGTCCACGACGGTGACGTCGGCACCGAGCTGGGCGGCGACCAGGGCCGCTTCGTACCCGCCGGGACCGCCACCGACCACCACCACATGACTCACGCCTCCATCCTCGCAAACCGAGACCTGCGCGCCTACGAGGCCCTGCCGTCGGTACTCTGCCTGGGTGCCTCTGTACGCCGCCTTCGGGTCGAACATGGACCCTCGCCGGATGGGCGAGCGGTGCCCGCACTCCCCGCTGCGCAGCACCGGCTGGCTGGTGGGCTGGCGGCTGACGTTCGGCGGCGAGGAGCACGGCTGGGACGGTGCGCTGGCCACCATCGTCGAGGACCCGCTGGAGCAGGTGTTCGTGGCGATCTACGACGTGACCGCCGAGGACGAGAAGCACCTGGACAGCCTGGAGAGCGCCGACACCGGCCTCTACCGCAAGATGAAGGTCCGGGTCTCCACCCTGCTGGGCGAGCAGCTCGCCTGGGTGTACGTGCTCGACGACTACGAGGGCGGCCTGCCCTCGGCGAGCTACCTCGGCATCCTGGCCGAGGCGGCGCAGGCGGCCGACGCCCCCGAGGACTACGTCGCCGCCCTCCGTGCGCGGCCGTGCCGCTCCATCGGCCTCTGAGGCGCGCACGACGACGCACGTACGACGGATAGGGTGCGCGCCATGACGACCAGCACTCGCCAGCTCGCCGCCGACGCGGCCGCCGTACTCGCCGAGAAGACCGGGGTCCCCTCGCACGACGTGGCCCTCGTGATGGGCTCCGGCTGGCTGCCCGCCGTGGACGCGCTGGGCGACGTGACCGCCGAGCTGAGCACCACCGACCTGCCCGGCTTCGCGCCGCCCGCGGTGGAGGGGCACGCCGGCAAGGTCCGCTCGGTCCGGGCCGGCGACCGCAACCTGCTGGTCTTCCTCGGCCGCACGCACTACTACGAGGGCCGCGGCGTAGCCGCCGTCGTGCACGGCGTGCGCACCGCCGCCGCCGCGGGGTGCCGCACGATCGTGCTCACCAACGGGTGCGGGGGGATGAAGGAGTCCTGGCAGCCGGGCACGCCGGTGCTGATCAGCGACCACATCAACCTGACGGCGACCTCGCCGATCGAGGGCGCGAACTTCGTCGACCTCACGGACCTCTACAGCAGTCGCCTGCGGGCGCTGTGCAAGGAGGTCGAGCCGGACCTCGACGAGGGCGTCTACGTGCAGTTCCCCGGCCCGCACTACGAGACCCCGGCGGAGATCCGGATGGTCCGCGCCATCGGCGGCGACCTGGTCGGCATGTCCACCGTCCTCGAGGCGATCGCCGCCCGCGAGGCCGGGATGGAGGTGCTCGGCATCTCGCTGGTCACCAACCTCGCCGCCGGCATCACCGGCGAGCCCCTCAACCACGAGGAGGTCCTCGCCGCCGGCCGGGGGGCCGCCTCCCGGATGGGCGACCTGCTCGGCGCCGTCGTCTCGAAGGTGTGAGCGGCGTGCGCGTCCTGGTCACCGGCGCCGCCGGCAGCATCGGCTCGGTCCTCTGCAGCGGGCTCGTCGACCGCGGGCACACCGTGGTCGGGGTGGACCTGACCCCGGAGCCCGGGGGCTTCCCCGGCGAGTGGGCCACCGCCGACTGCGCCGATCCCGACGCCGTCGAGGCGGTCTTCGTGGCGGCGTCCCGGGCCGGCGGCCTCGACGCGGTCGTGCACCTCGCCGGCCGGCCCACCGAGGGCTCGCTGCCCGAGGAGCTGACCTCCCACGTGGTGACCACCGCCGCCCTGCTCGACGCGATGGTGGCGCACGGCGTGACCCGGATCGTGTACGCGAGCAGCAACCACGCCGTGGGCCGCACCCCCCGCCCCCACGTGGGCACGGACCTGCTGACGGTCGACGTACGCCCGCGGCCGGACACGTTCTACGGCGTCGCGAAGGTGGCCGCGGAGGCGCTGCTCAGCCTGTACGTCGACCGTTACGGGATCGACGCGGTCTCGGCCCGGATCGGGAGCTTCCTGCCGCAGCCGGAGACCGTGCGCAGCCTGGCCACCTGGCTGTCGCACGACGACGCGGTGCGGATGTTCGACGCGGCGCTGACGACCCCGGACCCGGGCTACGCGGTGCTCTACGGCGTCTCCGCGAACACCCGCGGCTGGTGGGACCTCGAGCCGGGGCGGGCCCTCGGGTACGACCCGCAGGACGACGCCGAGGACTTCGCCGGGCAGGTCACGGCCGATGAGGAGAAGGACGCGGCCGAGGGGACGCACGTCGGCGGTTCGTACGTCACGGCCGCGTTCAACCGGCCCGCCCTCGACGCACCGGCACCCCCGGTCCGCCTGGCCGGGCCCTAGGGTGCGGGGCATGAGCGACCTGACCGACCGGGCCCGCGCCTGGGCCGCCGAGGACCCCGACGAGCACACCCGCGCCGAGCTGGAGACGCTGGTGGCGGCGGCGGAGACGGACCCGGCGGCGGCCGCGGACCTCGCGGACCGGTTCGACGGTCGCCTGGAGTTCGGCACGGCCGGGCTGCGCGGGGCGCTCGGCGCCGGCCCTAACCGGATGAACCGGGTGGTCGTCATCCGCGCGGCGGCCGGTCTCGCGGCGTACCTCCTCGACCAGGGCCACCAGGGGGGCACCGTCGTCGTCGGGTACGACGCGCGGCACCGCTCGGACGTGTTCGCCGAGGACACCGCCGCCGTCATGGTCGGCGCCGGCCTGAAGGCGGTGCTGCTCCCCCGGCCGCTGCCCACGCCCCTGCTGGCCTACGCGATCCGCGCCCTCGGCTGCGTCGCCGGCGTGATGGTCACCGCGTCGCACAACCCGCCGCAGGACAACGGCTACAAGGTCTACCTCGGCGACGGCAGCCAGATCGTGCCGCCCGCGGACGCGGAGATCTCGGCGCGGATCGACGCGGTCGGTCCCCTCGCCGGCGTACGACGGGCGGGCGGCTGGACCCGCCTCGGCGAGGAGGTCGTGGAGGCCTACCTGTCCGACGTCGGCGGGCTCGTCGACGACGGGCCGCGGGACCTGACCACCGTCTACACCCCGCTGCACGGGGTCGGCGGCGAGACCGTCGCGGTGGTCATGGAGCGGGCCGGCTTCCCCGCCCCGCACGTCGCGACCGCGCAGGCCGAGCCCGACCCGGACTTCCCGACCGTCGCGTTCCCGAACCCGGAGGAGCCGGGGGCCATGGACCTCGCGATGGCGCTGGCCGCCGAGGTGGGCGCGGACGTCGTGGTCGCGAACGACCCGGACGCCGACCGGTGCGCGGTCGCGGTGCCGGACGCGCACGGCTGGCGGATGCTGCGCGGCGACGAGGTGGGCGCGCTGCTCGGCGACCACCTGCTCCGCTCCGGCACCCGGGGCGTGTACGCGAACTCCATCGTGTCCTCGACGCTGCTCGGCAAGCTCGCCGCCGCGCACGGCCAGCCGCACCGGGAGACCCTCACCGGCTTCAAGTGGATCGGCCGGGTCGAGGGCCTCGCGTACGGCTACGAGGAGGCGCTCGGCTACTGCGTCGCGCCGGGCCTGGTGCGCGACAAGGACGGCGTCTCGGCGCTGCTGCTCGTCGTGGACCTCGCGGCCCGGCTCAAGGCCGAGGGTCGCACGCTGACGGACCGGCTCGACGACCTCGCCCGCGAGCACGGCCTGCACGCCACCGACCAGCTGTCGGTGCGGGTCACCGACCTGTCGCTGATCACCGCCGCGATGGAGCGGCTGCGCTCGGCGCCGCCGGCCACGCTGGGTGGTCTGAAGGTCGAGCGGGTCGACGACCTGGCCGAGGGCAGCGCCGACCTGCCGCCGACCGACGGGCTGCGGTTCCGGCTCGCGGAGGACGCCCGGGTCATCGTGCGGCCGTCCGGCACCGAGCCCAAGATCAAGTGCTACCTCGAGGTGGTGGTCCCGGTCGACGCCGATGAGGCGGACGGCGTGGACGCGGCCCGGATCTCGGCCGCCGGGCGGCTCGACGCGATCCGGGGCGACCTCGCGGCGGCGGCCGGCCTCTAGGGCGTGTTGGTCGGCTCTGCCTCCGCGTCCGCGGCCTCTCCCAACACGCCCTAGACCAGCAGGCTGACCACGAAGGCGACTCCGGTGACCGTGAGCGCGGCGATCTCCGGCACGGCGTACGGGCGGGTCACCGCCAGCCCCTCCGTGCTCTCGCCCCGCCGGCGCAGCTCGCGCTTGGCCTGGTCGACGAGCTCCTCGATCCGGGTGACCACGAACGTGTGGTAGCTCATCGCGGTCTGGTCCGGCGCGGCCACCTCGGCCCGCTCCGAGAACTCCCGGCTGCGGCTGGTGCCGAGCAGCGACCCCTGCCGCTCCTTCTTGGCGCGCTGGCGGATGTCGGAGCCGAGCGACTTGCCGATGCCGATGCACATGAAGCGCCGGCCACCCGCCCAGACGTTCAGGGTCTGCGCCATCGTGACCTCGTCGATCAGCACGTAGGGCACCCGCGCGTCGCGCAGCGAGCCCTTGAGGTGCAGGTCCCGGGTGTACGCCGTGACCCGCGGCCGCAGCTGCGACACCCAGACCACCACCGCCCCGAACACGGCCCCGAGCCCGAGGCGCAGACCCACGGTGGTGTGCACGCTCAGGACGACGTACCCGAGCGTGAAGGCGGCGATGAGCAGGCCGACGACGCCGACGAACAGGCCGGTGGTGGGCTTGAACCGCTCGAGGACACGCTCGTCGTCGGGGTTCACGGGGCTCGCGGGCATGCGTCGATTCTGCACCGGCACGGGCGATTCTCCGCAACCGGAGGCCCGCACCTATGCTGAGGCCCGTGACTGCAACGACGAGCTCAACGGCGAGCTCGACGGCTGGTCCGGACCTGCCTCCGCACCTCGCGGACGCCGTCGGGTCGGACGCCTCGCTCCGCCGGTTCCTGCACGGACTCCCTGGTGTGGACCAGGTCGGCGCCGAGGCCCGGGCCGCCTCCCTCGGCACCCGGTCGATCAAGACCACGGCCAAGGCCTACGCCCTCGACCTGGCCATCCGGATGGTCGACCTGACCACGCTCGAGGGCTCCGACACCCCCGGCAAGGTCCGGGCGCTGTGCTCGAAGGCGATGCGGCCCGACCCGGCCGACCCGTCCTGCCCGCCGGTCGCGGCGGTGTGCGTGTACCCCGACATGGTGCCGACCGCCCGCGAGACGCTCGGCGCCTCCGGCGTGCACATCGCCTCGGTGGCCACCGCGTTCCCCTCGGGCCGCGCGGCGCTCGACATCAAGCTCGCCGACACCCGCGACGCCGTCGGGGCGGGGGCCCACGAGATCGACATGGTGATCGACCGGGGCGCGTTCCTGGCCGGCCGCTACCTGGAGGTGTTCGAGGAGATCGTCGCCGTCAGGGAAGCTTGCGGCGACGCGCACCTGAAGGTGATCTTCGAGACCGGGGAGCTGCAGACCTACGACAACGTCCGGCGCGTCTCCTGGCTGGCGATGATGGCCGGCGCGCACTTCATCAAGACGTCCACCGGGAAGATCCAGCCGGCCGCGACGCTGCCGGTGACGCTGGTGATGCTGGAGGCGGTCCGCGACTACCTCGCCTCGACCGGCCAGATGGTCGGCGTGAAGCCCGCCGGCGGCATCCGCACCGCCAAGGACGCGATCAAGTACCTCGTGATGGTCAACGAGGTGGCCGGCGACGCCTGGCTCGACCCGGACTGGTTCCGGTTCGGCGCGTCCACGCTGCTCAACGACCTGCTGATGCAGCGCACGAAGCTGACCACCGGCCGCTACTCCGGCCCCGACTACTTCACGCTGGACTGATCGAGATGGCTGACAAGGTGCCCTTCGAGTACGCCCCCGCCCCCGAGTCCCGCTCGGTCGTCGACATCAGGTCCTCCTACGGCCTGTTCGTGAACGGCGAGTTCGTGGACCCTGCCGACGGCCGGTCGTTCAAGACCATCAACCCCGCCACCGAGGAGGTGCTCGCCGAGGTCAGCGAGGCCTCCGCCGAGGACGTCGACCTCGCGGTCAAGGCCGCGCGTCGTGCCTATACCCGGGTGTGGTCGCGGATGTCCGGACGGGAGCGGTCCAAGTACCTCTTCCGGATCGCGCGGATCCTGCAGGAGCGCAGCCGGGAGCTCGCGGTCCTGGAGTCGATCGACAACGGCAAGCCGATCAAGGAGAGCCGCGACGTCGACGTACCCACCGCCGCCGCGCACTTCTTCTACTACGCGGGCTGGGCCGACAAGCTGGCTCACGCGGGCTTCGGCCCGGACCCGCAGCCGCTCGGCGTCGCGGGCCAGGTGATCCCCTGGAACTTCCCGCTGCTGATGCTCGCCTGGAAGATCGCGCCGGCCCTCGCCTGCGGCAACACGGTCGTGCTCAAGCCGGCCGAGACCACCCCGCTCACCGCGCTGCTGTTCGCCGAGATCTGCCAGCAGGCCGACCTGCCTCCGGGCGTGGTCAACATCGTCACCGGCGCGGGCGACACCGGCCGGGCGCTGGTCGCGCACGAGGACGTCGACAAGGTCGCGTTCACCGGCTCCACCGAGGTCGGCCGGATGATCGCCAAGACCGTCGCCGGCACCCGCAAGAAGGTCACGCTCGAGCTGGGCGGCAAGGCCGCCAACATCGTCTTCGACGACGCCCCGGTCGACCAGGCCGTCGAGGGCATCGTCAACGGGATCTTCTTCAACCAGGGCCACGTGTGCTGCGCGGGCTCCCGGCTGCTGGTGCAGGAGTCCGTGGCCGAGGACGTCCTGGAGCGGCTCAAGCGCCGGATGTCGACGCTGCGGGTGGGCGACCCGCTGGACAAGAACACCGACGTCGGCGCGATCAACTCCGCCGAGCAGCTGGCGAAGATCCGGGAGCTGTCCGACATCGGCGAGGCCGAGGGCGCCGG
>DASTGV010000228.1:0-5741 GCA_035718765.1 Nocardioidaceae bacterium | reverse complement strand
GTGCCGACCGGACCGGGCCCGGCGCCGGCGCCCGGCGGGCCGACCCCGGCAGCACGGGCGGCATCGCGCGCAGCACCGGCGCCGGCAACGGCCAGGTGCCCGCGGCCTGGGGTCCCGACGCCGACAAGGACGGCGACGACGAGTGGGACACCGGCAGCTGGGACGAGGAGCGGCCGGGCTCGAGCTGGCTGCGGCTGGCCGCGGTCGTCGCCGGCGTGCTGGTGCTCGTCGTCGGTCTGGTCTTCGCGTTCAACCTCGGCCGGGGCAGCGGCACCGGCAGCAGCACCGCGCAGGACACGACCGGCACGTCGCCGTCGCGGTCGGCCGCGGCCAGCACCCCGGCGACGACCGCGGCCAGCCGGAGCCAGCTCGAGCCGGGCCGCTCCTCCTCCCAGCCGCCGGTCTCCCACTCGTCGTTGCCGTCGTCGGCGGCGTCGGGGCCCCAGGTGGCGGGCACCCGGCCGTTGCCGGCGCCGGTGCTGCGGGCGAAGCCGCTGGTGCCGGCGGGGTCGGCCCGGCGGGCGCCCGCGCCGGTCCGGTCGGCACGGTGGGTGCCGGTCGGGGTGCCGGTCGAGGTCTCGTTGGCCGGCTCGTCGGCGAGTGCCGCCGGGCGGGTGGGGGCGCGGTGCGCCGGCTCGTCGGCGAACAGCGGTCGCGGCGGCAGGTCCGGGGGCGGTGGCGGAGGCGGGGCGGAGGTACGACGGGCCGGGCGCTCCCGGTCACCGGAGCGCTGCTCGCCCTGTGACTCGTCGCCGCGCAGCCCCCGGCTCCCGGTGTCCGACATCCAGCCGACGCCGGTGTCCTCGTCGAAGAACACCGGCGTACCGGCCTGGGTGGCCTCGGCGTCGCGTTCGCTACCGGGCTCCGAGGGACTCCCGGGCAGGTCGGGCACCGGGAACGCCCCGGTGGGTGGCAGGTCGTCGGTGTCCCCTCCGGGCCCACCGACCGGGCCGGGGTGCAGCGCGGTGGCCGGGCCGGCGTCCCCGCGGGCCTGCGCCAGGTCGTCGGCACCGAGGACGGTGGTGGCCTCGTACTGCGGGGCACCGGTCGGGTCGCCGATGTAGTCGCTGAGGGCGGCGTACACCTCGTGGGCGGTCTCGATCGGCACCGCGTGCGCGTGGTTGCCGGCGTTGAGCACCCGCTCGCAGATCGCGTCGAGAGGACGCGGAACCCCCGCACGCACCTGCCGCGGCCGCAGCGGCCGCCCGTGCTCCGCGGGCGCGGGCGGGACGGTCGACCCCTCGGCGCCGGGCCAGCGGCCGACCAGCGCGGCGTACAGCAGGCCGCCGAGGTTCACCACGTCGGACTCGTGGGCGCTCATCGGCTCGCCGCCGGTGACCCGGCGCTGGTCGCGCCCGGTCCGGCCGCGCAGCACGGCGTCGACCACGAAGCCGATCAGCTTCACCGACCCGGCCTCGGTGATCATCACGTTCTCCGGGAGCAGCCGGCCGTGGGCGACGCCGTTGCGGTGCGCGGTCGCGATCGCCTCGGCGACCTCCTTGACCACCCAGGCCGCGCGCCGCGGGGACAGCGGGCCCTCCTCCAGCAGCCGGTCGAGGGAGACCCCGGAGCCCCACTCGTTGACGACGTACACCACGCCGTCCTCGCGGGCCGCGTCGAGCACGCGCAGCAGGTGGCCGTCGGTGACCAGCGCGGACGTGCGGGCCGCGGTGAGCAGCGACTCGGAGCGCTCGTCGTCCTCGGCGATCACGTGCACGGCGACGTTGCGGGCGAGCGTCCGGTCGGTGGCCCGCCAGAAGCGGGCGCCGTCCGTGTCGCCGATCAGGTCGTCGAGCGTGAACCGTCCGGCGAGCACGGTCCCCGGTCCGAACGGTGTCGCGGCCACGTCCCTCCTCGCTCTCGGTGCCTGCCTGGTCGGCACCATGCTACGGGCCGCGCGAGGGGGGTCCGGTCAGCGGCGGAGGCGGCCTGTGACCAGGTTCATGACGCCGGTGACCTCTTCGATCCGCATCGCCCGGGCCAGTGCGAGGAACACCCCGACGTCGACCAGGCCCGTCGCCACCAGCACAGCCAGCGCCTGCACGTTGCCGCCGGACGGCGGCCAGACCGCCTGCAGCCCGTGCTTGACCGCCCACGCGACCAGGGTGGACACGGCGGCGGCGAGCAGGAGCCGGACCAGGAAGCGCACCAGCACCCGGGTGTCCAGACCGCCGACCACCCGACGGAGCAGGGAGTACGACACGAGCGCACCGACCAGGTAGGAGCCGGCGTACGCGACCACCAGGCCGGGGGCGGTGCCCGCCGGCGAGACCCGCCGGGTCAGCGCGACCGCGAGGACGATGTTGGTCGCGGCGACCACGCACTGCACCCAGAAGACGGTCCGGGTCCGCTCGAGGGCGTAGAAGCCGCGCAGCATCAGGTAGTGGGTCGTGAAGAACACCAGCCCGGGCGCGAACAGGGCCAGCGCGACCGCGAAGTCCCGGACGCTCTGCCGGCCCGCGCCGTAGCCGATCATCACCATGGACAGGTCGAGCGCGACGACGGGGAGCAGCAGCGCGAACGGCACGATCAGGGCGTACGTCGTCCGCAGCGTCGCGCCCACCGACCGGCCGAGGCTGTGCAGGTCGCGGTCGGCGGCGAAGGCGGCGAGCTGCGGCAGCATCGCCGTCGCGAGGGAGACGGTGGCGATGGAGTGCGGGACCATCACCAGCAGGAACGCCTGGGAGTAGATCGTGTAGCCGGTGCCGTGACCGCTGCCGCCCGGCGCACAGGCACTCGCCACCGCGTCCGCCGTACCGGACGAGGCGATCTTGACCACGACCGTGTAGGCGACCTGGTTCACCACCACGAACAGCACGGTCCACACCCCGAGCTGGAGCGTGTGGCCCAGCCCGGTGCCGCGGAAGTCGAAGCGGGGCCGGAAGGTGAACCCGGCCCGCTTCAGGAACGGCACCAGGATCAGCAGCTGCGCGGCGATGCCGAGGGTCGAGCCCAGCCCCAGCAGCAGCTCCTGGCCGCTGGTGTAGCCGCCGACGGTCGAGCCCGGCCCGGACAGCACCGCCGGGTCGACGCCCGCAGCCCGGCACAGGTTGTGCACCCGGCCGTAGGTGAGCAGGTAGACCGCGAGGACGGCCACCGAGATCACGTTGTTGGCGATCGGCGCCCACATCATCGGGCCGAAGCTGCGCCGGGCGTTCAGCACCTGCCCGACCAGCACGAACATGCCGTAGAAGAACACCTGCGGCAGGCAGTAGCGGGCGAAGTCGATCACCGACTCCCGCTGCAGGGCCAGCTCCGGGGTGAAGAACGCGTCGGAGAGGAACAGCCGCATCAGCAGCGGCGCCGCGAGCACCAGGATCGCGGTCACCCCGGCCAGGAACAGCCCGGCCAGCGTGATGATCCGGTTGGTGTAGCCGTCGCCACCGTCCGCGTCGTTCCGCATCGCCCGCACCAGCTGCGGCACCAGGACCGCGTTGAACACGCCGCCGGCGAGCAGGATGTACAGCATGTTCGGGACCGTGTTGGCGATCGTGAACACGTCGGCGTGCAGCTGCTGACCGAGCGCCGCCGCGAGCAGCGCGTTGCGCACGAAGCCGCTCATCCGGGAGACGACCGTGCCTGAGGCCATCAGCGCGCTGGAGGAGAGCACGCTGCGGTCGGCGCCGCCCCCCTCGGTGCCGCCCGTACCGTCGGCGGGGTCGGGCCGCTGGTCGGTGTGGGTCACGCGTTGAGCTCCTGTCCGGGCAGCCTGCGCTGGTCGCGGGGCAGCCGTGGGCCGTGGGTGGACTTGCGGCGCCGCACCCGGCGGTACAGCCGCACGCCGATGGCGAGGAACAGCAGCGCGGCGCCGGCGGCCATGATCACCCAGATCACGATGCCCACCCGGCTGGTGCGCACCGAGACCTGGGTGAGGCTGCCCAGCGGGTTGCCGTCGGAGTCGGTCACGATCAGGGTCACGGCGTGCACGCCGATGTCCTTCGAGCTGGCCGGCAGCCGGATCGCCGTACGTCGTCCGGGGCCGAGCGTGACGAGGTCCGGCTGGCGGATCCTCATGTCCGAGCTGCGGGTCGACGCCGCGACCCCGACCCGCACCCGCTGGTCGAGGCCGTTGACCAGCGTGACCTGGATCAGGCCGTCCTCGCCGGACATCATCACGAACGAGGGACCCTCGATGCGGACCGACTGCATCTGCGCGCGGATGTAGGCGTTGGTGCTGTTCACCTGGCCCAGCGTCCGGGCGGGGTCCTCGCGGGCGGTCTGCGACGAGGACAGCATCCCGATGCGGGCGAGCACGCCGCGCACCGTGTCGTTGTCGGGGAGCATCCGGTCGAAGGTCGTCCCGGTCGCGGCGAGCCGTTCGGTGGCCTGCAGGTTCGCGAGCGGGAGCCGCGCCTTGCGGTCCGCACGGGTGTAGACGGGTGCGTTCTCGACCGAGGTGTCGCCGCCCGGCGCCGCCCCCGCACCGGACACGATGCTCGGTAGGTCGACCATCCGCAGCCAGGGCTGGGTCAGACCGGCGAAGAAGTCCGCCTCGCTCCAGCCGCTGCCGGGGTCCCAGTAGGCCGGGGTGGACACCACCAGCGGCTGGTCGCGCTCGGGGGAGAGGGCGTGCAGGGCAGCCTCGGCCAGCAGCCGCTGGCGCATCGCGAGGGCGGCGTAGCGGGCGTTCGGCCTCGGGCCTCCGGAGCCTGCCGTGCTGTCGGTGAGCACGACGGGCGCCCGGCCGGGGCGGGTGAGCACCGGCCGCTGGGCCTCGGGGAACGCCTGGTCGCCCAGCAGCACCGGGGTGTCCTGGCCGACCCGCCGCAGCGCCGTGGCCGACAGCCGGCCGTCGACCGGGTCGACCACGCCCGAGGCCTGGACCCCGTTGGCCGCCATCGTCTCCGCGCTCAGGGCGCGGGCCTGCGCGTAGAGCCGGTCGAGCCGGCGGCCGAGCGCCGCGGCCACGTCGAGGTCGCCGTACGGCACGCTCGTCACGGTGTGCGTCGGCGCCTGCCGGCTGAGCTCCTCGAGCCAGGCGCGGGCGGCGACCGCCTGGTCCGACGGCTCGGACGCGGCGCCCACGTCGCCGCCCCCGGTGCCGCTGCTGCTGCCGTCGGAGGGGGACGCCGACGGGGCCGCGGAGGCCGACGCGGAGCCCGACGGCGACGGTGGCTGGCTCGCCCCGCCGCCCGAGCCGTCCGGGCCCGGTTCGATCTTGGGGTTGTCCTGGGCGACCGAGCGGGCCGCGTCCAGCACCGCCGGGTCCACCACCCAGGTGATCGGGGCGGTGGTCCGACCGGACAGCCTGAGCAGCCGGTCGAGGCGCCCGTCGGGACCGAGCGAGCGGGCCCAGGCGTCGAAGCCGAGGAGCCGGCCGGCGGCCCCGCGGCGGACCTGCGCCTTGAGCGGGACGACCAGCGCGAGCCGGGTCGACGGGGTGCGGGGCGGCAGCTGCGGGATGAACGTGCGGGCCCGGCCGTCCGCGGTGCTGTCCCGGCCGGTGCTCTGCGAGGCACCGAGCTCGTGCACCCCGATCCAGTACACGCCGGACGCCGACCCGATGCCGAGGTCGGCCCGCCGCACCGATACCCGGTAGGGCTTGGTCTGCCCGGGCGCCAGGTCACCCACCTCGGTGTACTGGCCGGCTCCGGCGAGCCGGCTGCCGACCGAGGTGGTCTCGTCGGTCGCGGCGGCCTCGGCGAGACCGGTCTGGTCGGTGATCGGGGTGCTCGAGGTGAACATGTACGCCTTGAGGTCGGTCCACGTCTCGTTCGAGCGGTTGGTGACCCGTCCGGTCA
>DASTGV010000227.1:0-2276 GCA_035718765.1 Nocardioidaceae bacterium | reverse complement strand
GGTTCGTCTCGAGCCGGGCGACCCGGTCGACGAGGTCGCCACCGGCCCCCGCGTCGGCGTGTCCGTGGCGCACGAGGTGCCGTGGCGCTTCTGGGTCCCGGGTGACCCGACGGTCTCGGCGTACCGGCGCAGCCCGCGGGCGCCCGTGGACTGAGGCAACCGCGGATCGGGACCAATGCCCCATCCGGCAGGTCGATCCCCTCCCTAGCGTGGGCGCCAAGGAGGAGCCGATGCCCAAGACCAACACACCCCCCGTCGTGACCCGGCAGCCGCCGGCGGACGTGGAGGTGACCAAGCGGGGCGAGATACCGAACACCGCCGTGCGCTACGCCGAGGAGAAGATGCGGCGCGTGCAGCGGCACACCACCGAGCCGGTGCTGTCCTGCCGCGTGGTGCTGTCCCGGGCGCTCGACCCGGCCCGGGAGCGGCCCGCGCTGGCCGAGGCGAGCCTGGAGCTCGGGGGCGTGAAGATCCGCGCGCAGGCCGCCGCCGAGACCTTGGAGGCGGCGGTCGACCTGGTCGCGAACCGGCTCCAGCGGAGCCTGGTCCAGCACCAGGACCGCCAGGTCTCCCGGCACCGCTGGCTGGCCGCCCACCTCGAGCACGAGTGGCGGCACGGCACGCTGCCCACCGAACGCCTGGACCACTTCCCGCGCCCGCCCGCCGAGCGCGAGGTGGTCCGCCGCAAGACGTTCGCGCTGGAGCCGATGACGGTCGACGAGGCCGCGTTCGACATGGACCTGCTCGGCCACTCGTTCTACCTGTTCCGCGACATCGACACCGGCACCGACGCCCTGGTGCAGCGCACCCGGCGCGGCGGTTTCGCCGTCCGCGGTGAGCTCGCCCCACCGGAGAGCGCCGCGGTCAAGGTCGTCCACGAGGGCGCCGCACCGCGGCTCGACGAGCAGCAGGCCCGGACCCGGCTGGAGCTGAGCGGTGAGCCGTTCGTGTTCTACGTCGACCCGAGGACCCGGCGCGGCCGCGTGCTCTACGTGCGCTACGACGGCCACTACGGCCTGGTCGAGGCGGTCTGAGTCAGGTCACCCGGTAGCGGGTCAGCATCCCGGCCACGATGTGGTCGTTGACGTGGCAGTGGAACAGCCAGGTGCCGGGGTTGTCCGGCACCATGTCCGCGGTCAGCATGCCGGCCGGCAGCAGGCTCGCCACGTCCATCCGCATGCCCCCGATGACGACGTCGTTGCCGTGCCAGTGCGGCGTGTGCAGGTCCACCTCGGTGCCCATCGCCATGACGTACCACCGGACGTGCTGCCCGCGCTGCACGGTCACCATCGGCATGGTGCCGTAGAGGTAGCCGTTGATGGAGTGCTTGAGGTTGTGCTCCCCCAGCTCCGGGTCGTCCTCGGGGCGGACCGGCATCGGCGGGGTGCCGAACCGGCGGATGTTCGTCCTCAGCAGCGGGCTCAGCGTCTCGTTGTCGATGAAGAAGGACATGAACAGCTCGCGGTCGACGTCCCGCGGCGACCCGTCGGGCCGCGCCTGGCCCCGGGCGGTGACCACCATCGGCCCGACCAGGCCGGCGTAGGTGTCGGCCACCTCGTCCGTGTGGGAGTGGTACATCCACATCACCGAGCTGCCGTCGCCCGGACCGGGTCCGGCCCGGCCCGGCACCTCCCAGACGTAGGTGTGCCGGTGCCCGGTGGGCACGGCGTCGTCCCGCTTCGCCCCGCCCCGGGTGCCGTCGGAGTACGGCGCACCCTCGCTCGACTTCGTGTAGAAGACGCCGTGCGGGTGCATGCTCGTCGGGAACGGGCAGGTGTTGCGGTACACCACCTTGATGGTGTCGCCGACCTCGGCACGGATGACCGGCCCCAGCATCCCGAGGTAGGCCTCCTCGGCGGGGCGCGCCACCCGGTGCCGGAAGCTGGCGTCGGTGTACGCGCGGTAGAGGCACTTGACGTAGCGCGGACCGATCCGGCCCGGACCCCGCCCGACGAACACGCCGGCCGCGTCGTCCTTGTCGAACGGCTTGGCGGTGACCACGTTCACCCCGCCGGGGGCGTAGTTCCAGACCACCGGGTCGGCCGAGACGTAGTAGCGCCGGACCACGCCACCGCCGCCCTCGTCGCCGCCCACCCGCTGCCAGTAGTCGCTCCCGGTCGACATCGACATCGGGTGGGCCTTCTCGTCGGTGCTGGCCGCGGCCCGTCCGGTCGCGGCCACCCCCAGCGCGAGCAGCAGCAGCGCCACGACCGCCGGCCGGCCCCCGGCCTGCGCCGCCCAGCGGGCCCGGTGGGCCAGCGCGAGGGCGACCGTCA
>DASTGV010000226.1:0-3843 GCA_035718765.1 Nocardioidaceae bacterium | reverse complement strand
GGCAGGCCGAGGAAGACCACGTCGTGCCCGGAGAGCACCTCGACCGTCGTCTCCTCGAGCACCCGGTCGGCCAGCGGCACGAGGTGCGGTTGGAGCGCGCCGAGCGTCTCCCCCGCGTTCGAGCCGGCCGTGATGGCGCCGATCTCCACCTCGGGATGGGTGAGCAGCAGCCGCAGCACCTCGCCCCCGGCGTACCCACTGGCCCCCGCGACCGCCACCGTCCGCTTCGTCATGTGCATGAACATACACGAGAGTGCATACTCACGCTACTTGAGAATGTCCGACTAAAAGGGGATTCCCTTGCAGGAGCCAATGACCTAGCGTCGTCCTCGCCGTCGCGCCTGACGACAGGGTGACCCGCGGACCCGGGTCCCATGCCGTCCGACGTGGAACTTCTCGGGAAGGACTCCTCGCATGAGCGACCCTCAGCAGCGCCGCGTCGTCACCAGCCTCCTCGCCGTCCTCGCGCTCGTGGTGGCGCTCGTGGGAGCCATCGCCCTCCGTGGTGGCAGCGGGAGCGCCCGCGACGACGAGGCCGGAGAGCGCGCCGGCTCCCACGAGATGACGGAGGCACTGGAGCAGCACCCGGGCCTGGCGTCGCACCGGCTGCCGCTCGCGTACGTCTCGGAGAAGCTCGAGCAGCAGGGCGGGGAGGCCAGCGGCGAGATCAAGAACGGCCCGTCGCAGGAGTCCTACGACCAGCGGGCCTACCCCCGCCAGGCGATCGCCGCGGCCCAGCAGAAGAACGCGAAGGCCGCCGCCGAGAGGGCACGTGGCCGCGGCCGGACCGCCTCCGGCGAGAAGGTCGTCGCCCGGGCCCAGGGCACCGCGGCCGCCCAGCCGTGGACCCCGGTCGGTCCCGAGGGCGGGCTGCAGGTCAAGGAGGCGACCTACACCGGCAAGCCTGCCTACGTCTCCGGTCGCACCACGGCCCTGGCCACCGGGGACACCTGCACCGCCGAGGCCTGCACGCTGTTCGTCGGCACCGCGGGCGGTGGCCTCTGGAAGACCACGGACGCGCTCGCCGACCAGCCGTCCTGGACGCCGGTCGGACGGGACCTCCCGTCGACCGCCATCGGGTCGATCACCCGCACCGCCGACGGGACGCTGTACGTCGGCACCGGTGAGCCCAACGGCTCCTCGGACTCCGAGGCGGGTCTCGGGCTGTTCCGGTCCACCGACGGCGGCACGAGCTTCACCAAGGTGCCGACGATGATCGACGCCGGCACCGACTTCGCGAAGAACCGCTCCGTCGGCGCGGTCGCCGTCGACCCCCGCGACGCCTCCCACCTGTACGTCGGCACCGCCGTCGCCCGGCACGGGTCGTCGTCGGTCAACGGCGGCCGCTTCACCCCGCCCGGCGCCGCCAAGGTGGGCCTCTACGAGACGACCGACGCCGGGAGGACCTGGAAGCTCGCGCTCAGCCAGGACTCCGACTCGGTGAACCCGAGCTCGCCCACCGGGGCGGACTACTTCCGGGGCGGCATCTCCAAGATCCTGTTCGACCCGACCCACCCGGGCACCGTCTACGCCTCGATGTTCGACTACGGGCTGTTCCGCTCGACGGCCGCGGGCGGGACCTGGAAGCAGATCTACACGATCAAGACGCCGGGCGACCCGGCCACCGGCCTGGACAGCCGGGTCGAGTTCGCGCTCGCCTCGCTGCCGAGCGGCGCGACGCGGGTCTACCTCGGTGACGCGACCTACTACGACAACGCGGAGGCGGGCTTCCTGCGCTCCGACGACGGCACCGCCACCGACCCGACGTGGACGACGCTGTCCGACCCGACGCCGGGCACACCCGGCTACGGCTCCTACAACTTCTGCCAGGGCCAGTGCTCCTACGACATGGTCGTGTCCAGCCCGCCGGGCAAGCCCGACGAGGTGTTCCTGTCCGGGTCGATGAACTACGACGAGCTCGTCGTGTTCGGCGGGCCGGGCAGCTCGAACGGACGGGCCGTGGTCCGCTCCGCCGATGCCGGGGCCGACTTCACCGACATGACTGACGACGCCGACGACAACGGCCTGCACCCCGACCACCACGCGCTGGTCTTCGCGCCCACCTCCGGCGGGCAGGAGACGTTCTTCAGCGGCTCGGACGGTGGCGTGGTGCGCCAGAGCGGCCCGTACGTCGACCGGTCCAAGGACTGCACGACGGACCCCAGCCGTCACCTGACCACGGCCGCCGAGCTGGAGGACTGCCAGCAGTACCTCAGCGCGGTCCCGACCCGGAACCAGAGCGTCAACAAGGGCCTGGAGACGCTGCAGTTCCAGTCGGTCAGCATCGGCGCGAACGGCGTCGTCCAGGGCGGCACCCAGGACAACGGCACGTGGGAGGGCGACGACAGGAGCGGCTTCGCCGAGACCGTCGGCGGCGACGGCGGGCAGTCCGGGTTCAACCCGTCCACCTCGTCGATCCGCTACCACTCCTACTACGCCCCGCAGCACGACGTGAGCTTCGACAGCGGCAGCCCGACCAGCTGGGACTTCATCAGCGACCCGCTGCTGGCCTCCGGCGAGGCGGCGTCGTTCTACACGCCGTTCACCGCGGACCCGGTCACGGCCGGCACGGTCTTCGACGGTCTCCAGCACGTCTGGCGGACCACCGACAACGGGGGTGACCGGGCGTTCCTGGACCAGTACTGCAACGAGCTCACCGGCGACTACGGCCACCGGCCGAAGCCGTGCGGCGACTGGGTGCCGCTGGGCGGCGGCGGCTCCGGCGACCTGTCCGGGAAGGACCCGAACAACTACGTCGTCGCGGTGGAGCGGGCGCCCGGCGACACCGGGACGCTGTGGGCCGGCACCCGACGGGGCAACCTCTTCGTCTCCACGAACGCGGACGCGGCCAACCCGAGCGCGGTGCGGTTCCGGCAGTACGACCAGGACCTCGGCCTGCCGCACCGGTTCCCCTCGGGCATCTCGATCGACCCGAAGAACCCGCTGCACGCCTTCGTGTCCTACTCCGGCTACTCGGCCTACGCCGCCGGCGGACACGTCTACGAGGTGACCGTCGACCCCAAGACGGGCAAGGGCTCCGCCAAGGACCTGAGCGCCGACCTCGGTGACCAGCCGGTGACCGACATCGTCTACGTCCCCAGCACCGGCGCGCTGTTCGCGTCCACGGACTTCGGCGTGCTGACCCGGACGCTCGGTGGTGACTCGTGGGCGGCGACGACCGGCCTCCCGCCGGTGGCCGTGTACGGGCTGACGTTCGACCAGAGGAGCGGGACCCTGTACGCCGCGACCCACGGCCGCAGCGTCTGGAAGACGCATGTCGGCTGAGGCGCCTCAGAGCCCGGGGTCGAGCAGCCAGGCCCGGTGCTGGGCGGAGTCCCAGCGCCGGGCCGGGCCGAGCTCGGCCCGTCGCGCCCCCAGGCCGGTCGACGCCTCGACCACCGCCAGGGCGTCCGCGACCCGGCTGCGGGCCAGCCGACGCGCCAGCGTCACGTGCGGCGACCACCGCGCGGGCGAGGTGAGGTCGTCCGCGGACGCACCGAGCAGGGCGGCCACGTCGGCCTGGTAGGTGCGCAGGTCGTCACCGGCCAGCACCGGTCGCACCAGCACGACAGGGTCGTGCCCGAACGTCCCCGGCGGCCCGAGCGTCACCCGGAACGGGCTGCGCGGCGCGAGCCGCCCCTCCAGGCGTACGTCGACCGCCGGCACCACGCAGACGGTGACGTGCGGGCGGTTCGAGGCTCCGGTGTGGTCGGCGAGGCTCGGCAGCCCGGCCGTGCGCAGCGCGGTCCACTGGTCGTGCACCCACGCCTCCGAGGCCGGGTCCAGCAGGAGCTCGACGGTCTGGGTCACGTGACGAGCCCCCGGGTTGCAACCCATCAAAAC
>DASTGV010000225.1:0-8410 GCA_035718765.1 Nocardioidaceae bacterium | reverse complement strand
GCCCGGAACGGCAGCACCACGGCAGCGAGCACACCCGCGGCCACCGCCGCGGCCACGAGCCGCGGCCGGGCCGGCACGGACCGCTCGGGCCAGAACCCGCCGAACAGCTCGTCGAGGAACGGCTTCGCGGGCGCGGCCGCCGGCACCGGCTGGGGGAGGGCGGGGTTGCTCATGCGGGGGTCCCTTCGGGGATGGTGGCGCGGATGCGGCAGCCCTGGCCGGGCCGGTCGGTCTCGGCGACCTCGATCCGGCCGCCGTGCAGCTGGGTGACCCAGCGGGCGATCGCGAGCCCGAGGCCGGTGCCGCCGGACCCGTCCGCGCCGCCGGTGGAGAAGCGCTCGAAGACGTGCGCCCGGTCGTCCGGCGCGATCCCCGGCCCCTCGTCGGTCACCTCGAGGACGGTCCGGTCGCCGGCGCGGCGCGCCACCACCGTGACCGTGCCCCCGTCCGGGCTGTGCCGGCCCGCGTTGTCGAGCAGGTTCGCGACGAGCTGGTGCAGCCGGGCCCGGTCGCCGGTGGCCGCGAGGTCGGGCGGGTCCACCCGGACCACGTAGGACACCTGCCGACCGGTCAGCCGGGCCTCGGCCACCGTCTCGTCCAGGAAACCCTGCAGGGCCAGGCGTTCGCGTCGCAGCGGCACGATCCCGGCGTCGACGCGGGAGAGGTCGAGCAGGTCCGTGACGAGCCGGCTCAGGCGCTCGGTCTGGTCGAGGGCCGCGCCCAGAGTCGCGTGGTCCGGCTCCCCGACGCCGTCGACGAGGTTCTCCAGCACCGCGCGCAGCGCCGACACCGGCGTGCGCAGCTCGTGGGAGACGTTCGCGACCAGCTCGCGGCGCTGCCGGTCGACCGCCTCGAGGTCGGCCGCCATCGTGTTGAAGGCGCTGGCCAGCTCGCCGACCTCGTCGTGCGAGGTCGCGGTCACCCGCCGCGTGTAGTCCCCGGTCGCCATCCGCCGCGCGGCGTCCGTCATCTCCCGCAGCGGCGAGGTCATGCCGCTGGCCAGCAGCTGCGTCACGACCAGGGCCAGGACCACCACGACCGGCAGCGTCCAGCGGGTGCGGATGCCGAGGTAGCCCGAGATCGCGGTCAGCATCACCGCGACCACGACGCTCGCGGCGACCAGGATGCCCAGCTTGAGCTTGATCGACCCGATCCGGTCGAGCGGCCGGATCACACGCCCTCCAGCGCGTACCCGACCCCGTGCACGGTGCGCACCAGGCCGGCGCCGAGCTTGCCGCGCAGGGACTTCACGTGGCTGTCCACGGTGCGGGTGCCCGCGGCGTCCGGCCAGTCCCACACCTCGGCGAGCAGGTGCTCGCGGGTGCGCACCGTGCCCGGCGCCTCGGCCAGGCAGACGAGCAGGTCGAACTCCGTCGGCGTCAGGTGTACGTCGACCCCGTCGACGTGCACGCGCCGGCCGGAGCGGTCGATCCGCACGGGGCCGACGGTCAGGGTCGTGGCGGGTCTGGTCGCGAGCTCCGCGGCCCGCTCGACCCGGCGGAGCAGCACCCGGATCCGGGCGACGAGCTCGCGCATGCTGAACGGCTTGGTGAGGTAGTCGTCGGCGCCGACCCCGAGGCCCACCAGCACGTCGGTCTCGTCGTCGCGTGCGGTCAGCATCAGCACCGGGACCGGACGGTCGGCCTGCACCCGGCGGCACACCTCGTGCCCGTCGAACCCGGGAAGCATCACGTCGAGGACCAGCAGGTCGGGCTCCCACTCCTGCGCCGCCGCGACGGCCCCGGGGCCGTCGTACGCCTGCCGGACGTCGAACCCTTCCGCGAGCAGCCGGTCGCCGACGGCCTGGTTGATGGTGCGCTCGTCCTCGACGACCAGCACGCGTCGTCGTACCCCGTTGTCCATGGCCCCGATGCTAGGGACCGGACCGGTCGGGAGGTGCCACCGATGTGTGAAGGTTCTGCACAGGTGTCTCCCGCAAACGGCGGTGTGCTCCTACGGCATCCGGTCCTGGCCCGACCGGCGGCGGAGGGTGTTGCCTCGTCTCACAGACTCCGTTCGGGCAGGAGATCACATGTCGACACGTCTCGTCCGCTCCGTCGTGCCCATCCGGACCCGGCCCGGCCTGCGACGCGCGACCGGGGTCGAGCGGGCGACCCCCCGCGTCCGGAGGGCGTGGGGATGAAGGCGGTCTCGCGGCGGCGACGCCGGGACGACGCGGGTCAGCACGCGGGGCTGATCCCGCCGCAGCGTGGCCGGCAGCCGGAGCCGGAGGTCTCCTACGTCGTCCGCTCGGAGGAGCGTGAGCCCCGGTCGGCGGGCTGGTGGCTGCGGTCCTCCGGCCTGCTGCTCGTCGCCGCGCTCGCGATCGCCGGGGCGGTCCTGCTCGAGGCTCGTCAACCACCGCCACCGGTGCAGGGGCAGCAGGCGCCGGCAGCCCCGACGGTCCGCCCCGCGCCGGCGGAGTCGAAGGGGCCGGACGGCGGGACCTTCCGCTACGTCGACCCGCCCCCGCAGGCACCGCCCGGCGGCACCTACCTGCGCGCGACGATCCGGCCGGACGGGACCGTGGCGGTCCGCGAGTGGATCGACAGCGCACGGGTGCTGGACCACCTCGCGCTCGTGGCCAGCCAGCCGGCGAAGCCGACCGGGCTCATCGCGAGCGACGTCCGGATGGCCGCGGACCTGTTCACGGTCACCGAGGGCGCCATCGTGACCGATCGTCCGAGCATCTTCAGGTTCCACGCCCCGGCGTTCCGGGTCCACCTCGCGTACGTCCTGCGCGGCGCCGTCGTGCGCATCCCCTCGACCCGGCAGCGGGCTCTGGCCTGGCCGACGGCCCTCCAGGTCGCGTACGACGGCCGGGGCGGGCCGACCCTGGTCGAGCTGACCGGCGCGAAGGTGCTCTCGATGCGCTGCGGGCCGGCTCCGGACCGCCGCACGCAACCGTGCGGTGACCCGGCGCCGGACGGCTGGACGGTGCGCACCAACGACCCGGGCACCTGGCTGAGGGCGCGGATCCTGATGCCGTGACCCGGTCCCGGACCGCCGGTCAGGACTGCCAGGAGCGCCAGAGCGCGGCGTAGGACCCGTCCCGGGAGACCAGCTCGTCGTGCGGACCGAGCTCGGAGATCACCCCGTCCTCGACGACGGCCACCCGGTCGGCGTCGTGCGCGGAGAACAGCCGGTGGGCGATCGCGATCACGGTGCGCCCCTCCAGCACCGCCCCCAGCGAGCGCTCGAGGTGCCGGGCGGCCCGCGGGTCGATCAGCGACGTCGCCTCGTCGAGCACCAGCGTGTGCGGATCCGCGAGCACCAGCCGGGCCAGCGCGACCTGCTGCGCCTGGGGCGGCGTCAGCGTCCGGCCGCCGGACCCGACGACCGTGTCGAGACCGTCGGGCAGCGCGAGCACCCAGTCGCGGGCGTCGACCGCGGTCAGCGCCGCGAGCAGCCGCTCGTCCGTGGCCGGCTCGTCGACCGCGAGGGCGAGGTTGTCGCGCAGCGTGCCGACGAACACGTGGTGCTCCTGCGTCACCAGGGCGACCTGGCCGCGCAGGTCGGTCAGCGGCAGCTCGGTCAGGCCCACGCCACCGACCGTGACCGACCCGGTGCGGGGCGGGTGGATCCCCGCGAGCAGCCGACCCAGGGTCGACTTGCCCGCTCCGGACGGCCCGACCATCGCGATCCGCTCGCCGACGGCCACGTCCAGGTCGACACCGTGCAGCACGTCGCGTCCCTCGACGTAGGCGAAGCGCACGTCCTCGGCCTCGATCCGGTCGCCGTCGGGCACCCGGCCGGTGACGGTCCGGTCGTCCGGCACGTGCGCCACCCCGAGCAGGCGGGCCAGCGACGCGGCCCCGACCTGGAGCTCGTCGAGGATCGACACCACCCGGTCGACCGGGTCGATGAGCATCTGCACGTAGAGCGTCGCCGCGGTCACGTCGCCCAGCGACACCGAGCCGCGGGTGTAGAGCCAGCCGCCGAACAGCAGTGTCGCCACCGTCGGGATGAGGTAGGCGACCTCGACCGAGGGGAAGAACACCGTGCGCAGGTAGAGGGTGTACCGCTCCGCGGCGTACGACCCGGCGATGTCCCGGTCGACCCGCTGCCGCCGCTGCCGACCGAGACCCAGGGCCTCCACGGTCCGGGCGCCCTCGACGGTCTCGGTGAGCGAGGCGCTGATCGCGGAGTACGACGCGTTCTCGCGCAGGTAGCCGTCCTTGGCGCGGCGGAGGTACCACGTCAGCCCGACCACCAGCGGCGGGACGCCCAGCAGGCAGGGCAGCGCGACCCACCAGCCGACGAGCAGCGCCGCCGCGAACGTGAACAGCGCCGTGACCACCGCGATGCACCATTCGGGAAGCGCCCAGCGCACCGACCAGCCGAGCTGCTCGACGTCCCGGGAGGTGCGGGTGAGCAGGTCCCCCGACCCGGCGGACTCGACGGTGCCGACGGGCAGCGCCAGCACGTGGTCGACGAAGTCCTCGCGCAGCTCGGCGAGCACCTGCTCGCCGAGCACGAACGACAGGTAGCGCGCGTAGCGGGTGAGCACCGTCTGCGCTACCAGGAAGCCCGCGAGCAGCGCGAGCACCCGGTCGACGTGGTGCACGGTGGTGCCCTGCTGGACCGCCTCCACCAGGTCGCCGATCAGCCGGGGCGCCGCCAGCGCGGCGAGCGCGGCCAGGGCGTGCAGGGCGAACGCGCCCCAGATCATCCGCGGGTGCCGGCGGAACAGCGCGAGCGCGTACGCCCGCACCTGGCGGTTGTCCGCCACGGGCAGGTTCATGCGCTCACCTCCTCGTCCAGCTCACGGGTGACGACGGCGCGGTACTCCGGCACGTCGCGCAGCAGCTCGCGGTGCGTGCCGACGGCGACCACCCGGCCGTCGCGGAGCAGGGCCACCCGGTGCACCCGGTCGAGCAGCAGCGGGCTGGTCGTGGTCACGACCGTCGTGCGGCCGGCCCGGTGCGCGACCAGGCGGTCGGCGATCCGCGCCTCGGTGTGCGCGTCGACCGCCGAGGTCGGCTCGACGAGCAGCAGCACCTCCGGGTCGGCGGCCAGGGCCCGCGCCAGCACCAGCCGCTGCCGCTGGCCCCCGGAGAACGACCGGCCGCGCTCGGTGACCAGGGTGTCCAGGCCCTCCGGCAGCGCGTCGAGGATGTCCTCGGCCGAGGCCGTGCGCAGCGCCGCGGCGAGCACCTCGTCGCCGCGGCCTCGGATGTCGACCTGCTCGCGCAGCGGCCCGGAGAACAGCGCGCTCTCCGTGTCCGAGACGACGATGCGGCGGCGTACGACGTCCCGCGGCAGGCCGGACAGCGGCACGTCGCCCCAGCGCACCTCGCCGTCGACGTAGCGGCCCAGCCGGTCGACCACCAGCGCCGTCTCCTCCGGCCGGTCCGACACCAGGGCCGTGACCAGGCCGTCGGTCACCCGCAGCCCGCTGTGCACGTCCACCAGCTC
The DNA here is from genome assembly GCA_035718765.1 of Nocardioidaceae bacterium. GTDB lineage: Bacteria > Actinomycetota > Actinomycetes > Propionibacteriales > Nocardioidaceae > Nocardioides_B. Next base: position 2,992 of record DASTGV010000225.1, on the reverse strand, counting down.
GGCACCCGGCGGCGGCTCGGGGTAGGCCTGCGCGGGGTCGGTCACGTCCGGCTCCAGCGACAGCACCCGGACGACCCGGCGCGCGGAGACGTAGGCGCGGATCCACTTGTTGGCGAACTCGGTCGCCGTGCGCAGCGGGATCATCAGGAACGCCGAGTAGCCGTAGAACGCCACCAGCTCACCCGCGCTGATCCGGCCCTGCACCGCGAACCGCGCCCCGAGCCAGACGACCAGCACCACGAAGACACCGGGCAGCAGGATCTGCAGGGCGTCGAGCACCGACTGCAGCCGGCCCACCCGCACCCCGGCGCGCCGTACCTTCTGCGAGTCGCGCACGTAGCGCTCGTGGAACACCCGCTCGCCGCCGATGCCGCGCAGGATCCGCAGCCCGCTGACGATGTCGGTCGCGAGGTTCGAGAGGTCGCCCATCATCTCCCGCTGCGCGAAGCTGCGTCGCTGCAACGGCTTGAGCAGCGGCGCGACCAGCAGCAGGAGCAGCGGGACGCCCACCAGCACGACCAGCCCCAGCGTCACCGAGGTGTGCAGCAGGACCACGGCCACGACCAGGAACGACACGAGCGCCCCGGCCGCCCGGGCCAGCATCTCCATCGCGTTGCCCAGGTGGGACAGGTCGTTGGTGCCGATCGCGACCACCTCGCCGGTCGCCACCCGCTTGGGCAGCGTGGCGCCGAGGTGGGTGGCCTGACGCGCCACGAGCTGCACCGTGCGGTAGGCCGCGGTGAGCCAGTTCGTGACCGCGAACCGGTGCCGCATGATGCCCGCGAACGCCTGCACCAGCCCGATCCCGAGCATCGTCAGCGTCCAGCGCAGCAGCCCGTCGACGTCCCGGGCGGCGATGCCGTCGTCGATCGCGTGCCCGATCACGGCCGGCATCACCGCCTGGGCGACCATCCAGACGATGCCGAAGAGCATCCCCATCAGCAGCGTGCGCCACTGGCCCTTCATCAGCCAGCCCAGGAACCGCCACGGCGAGCGGGCGTCGGCGGTGCCGGGGTCGGCGAGAGGGAGGTGGCGCACCCGTTTCACGGTAGGCACCGGGCAGGTGCTCAGCCATCGAATTTCCGGCCGTGCAGGCTTCATCCCGGGTTCATCCGCAGGTGTCTGCCGGGTCACGCGCCCCACCCAGCCTGAGGGCCATGAGAAGTCTCGGGAAGCTCCAGCAGGGAGTGCTCTTCATGGCCACAGCCGCCGCCACGTCCACCGTCCTCTCCGCCCCGGCGCACGCCGCGCCACCGATCCGCGACCAGGTCGCCGAGCCGCTGGTGATCGGGCACCGCGGCGCCTCCGGCTACCGGCCCGAGCACACGCTCGCGTCCTACCGGCTCGCGATCCGCATGGGCGCCGACTACATCGAGCCCGACCTCGTCTCCACCAAGGACGGCGTGCTCGTCGCCCGCCACGAGAACGAGATCGGCGGCACCACCGACGTCGCCCAGCACCCCGAGTTCGCGGACCGCCGGACCACCAAGACCATCGACGGCAAGCAGGTGACCGGCTGGTTCACCGAGGACTTCACGCTCGCCGAGCTCCGGACGCTGCGGGCCAAGGAGCGGCTGCCGCAGGTCCGCCCCGACAACACGAGGTACGACGGGAAGTTCCAGGTCCCCACCTTCGACGAGGTGCTCGACCTCGCCGCCCGGGAGAGCCGACGTCGCGGTGTGACGGTCGGGGTCTACCCGGAGACCAAGCACCCGACCTACTTCGACTCCATCGGGCTCTCGCTGGAGCAGCCGCTGGTGCGCGCCCTCAAGGCGCACCACCTCGACCGTCCGAACGCCCCGGTGTTCGTGCAGTCCTTCGAGACCTCGAACCTGCGCGAGCTCTCGCGCGAGGTGAAGGTCCCGCTGGTGCAGCTGGTCGACTCCTCGGGCGCGCCGTACGACCTGGTGGCGAAGGGCGACAAGCGCACCTACCGGGACCTCGTGAGCCCGGCCGGGCTGAGGGACGTGGCGACCTACGCCGACGCGGTCGGCGCGAACAAGGACCTCGTGCTCCCGCGGGACGCCGACGGGAGCACCGGGAAGCCCAGCGACCTGGTCGACGACGCCCACGACGCCGGGCTGCGCGTGCACGTGTGGACGCTGCGCCGGGAGAACCAGTTCATGGCCACGAACTTCCGGGACGGCACCGACCCGAACGCACCCGGCGACCTGGCCGCGGAGACGCGGGCCTTCCTCGACGCCGGCGTCGACGGGGTGTTCAGCGACAACCCCGACCTGGCCGTGGACGCCCGCGACGCCTGGGTGGACGACGAGGCCCGGGTCGGCCGGGCCGGCTGAGCCCTCGAAGGTCGCGTAAGGACATCGCAACCGGACCCGCCTAGTCTGGACGTATGGAACAACCACACGTCGTGGTGCTGTTCGGTGCCACCGGGGACCTGTCCCGACGCAAGTTGCTGCCCGGGCTGCTCCACCTCTACGAGGCCGGGCTGCTGCGGGACTGCCGGATCGTCGGCACGTCGCTGGACGACCTCGACACCGAGCAGTTCGTCAAGCTGGCCCGTGACGCCATCGACGAGTTCAGCCGGCCGTTCGACGAGTCGTGCTGGGACGGCTTCGCCAAGCGGCTCTCGTTCGTGCGGCAGAGCGACGGCCCGGCGGCGCTCGCCGCGGCGGTCGAGGCGGCCGAGCGGCAGCTCGCGGCGGAGACCGACACCGGCGACGGGATCCAGCGGCTGCACTACCTGAGCGTCCCGCCGAAGGCCGCGCTGCCGGTCGTGCACCAGCTCGACGAGGCCGGGCTGGTCGCGCGGTCGCGCATCATCATGGAGAAGCCGTTCGGCACCGACCTCGAGTCGGCCATCGCGCTCAACAACGAGCTGCACCAGGTCTTCCGCATCGACCACTACCTGGGCAAGGAAACCGTCCAGAACATGCTGGCGTTCCGGTTCGCCAACTTCATGTTCGAGCCGGTCTGGAACCGGAACTTCATCGACCACGTCCAGATCACGGCGGCCGAGGACATCGGCATC
>DASTGV010000224.1:0-3459 GCA_035718765.1 Nocardioidaceae bacterium | reverse complement strand
CCGGGTGCAGAACGTGACGCCCTGCGTCCAGGATCGGAACTCCATGTTCTTCTCGATGCCGGTGTGCAGGTAGCCGATGCCGCAGCGGGCCTCGGTGACCGTCTCCCCCTCGAGCTCGAGGATCAGCCGGAGCACGCCGTGGGTGGACGGGTGCTGGGGGCCCATGTTGACGACGACGTGGTCGTCGCCCTCGTCGGCGATCCCCTCGACGACGGAGTCCCAGTCCTGGCCGGTGACCGTGAAGACCCGGCCGGCGGAGGTGTCGGCCTCCTGGGCGTACGGGTCGTGGGTCTCTTCGTGCGTGGTTGCCATTAGTTGTAGGACCTCCGCGTGTCCGGCGGTGGGATGGTGGCGCCCTGGGTGTCGGCGGAGCCGACCATCGGCGGAGTCTTGCGCTGCGGGCTGCTCATCAGTTGTACGACCTCCGCGTGTCCGGCGGTGGGATGGTGGCGCCCTTGTACTCCACGGGGATGCCACCGAGGGGGTAATCCTTGCGCTGCGGGTGCCCGGGCCAGTCGTCGGGCATCTGGATGCGCGCCAGAGCGGGGTGACCGTCGAAGATGATGCCGAAGAAGTCGTAGGTCTCGCGCTCGTGCCAGTCGTTGGTCGGGTAGACCGCGACCACCGACGGGATGTGCGGGTCCGCGTCGGGGCAGGTGACCTCGAGGCGGATCCGGCGGTTGTGGGTCATCGACAGCAGGTGGTAGACCGCGTGCAGCTCGCGCCCCTGGTCCTCGGGGTAGTGCACGCCGGAGACGCCGGAGCAGAACTCGAAGCGCAGCCGCTCGTCGTCGCGCAGCAGCTGCACGAAGGACAGCAGGTCCGCGCGCCGCACGAAGAAGGTGATCTCCTTGCGGTGCACGACGACCTTCTCGACCGCGCCCCCGGCCCCGGCGGCCTCGACGGCGTCCGCGACCTCGTCGAACCAGCCGCCGAAGGGACGGGCGCTGCCGCCCGGCATCGTGACCGGGCGGACCAGGCCGCCGTACCCGCTCGTGTCGCCGGACCCGCGCACGCCGAACATGCCGTGCCGGACGCCGACGACCTCGGGGCCGCGCTCGGTGTCGGGCACGGTGTTCTCGACCGCGTTGTCCGTGGCGTCCACGTCGGTGCCCGGGGTGACCTCCGGGAACTCCGCGGGCTCCTTGGGACCCTCGCTCATCGGAGCAGACCCTTCATCTGGGAGGTGGGCAGCATGTTGAGCGCCTCGGTCTCGTTCTCCTCGATCTCGGCGACCCGGTTGGACCCGAGCTTGGTCGCCTGGACCTGCTTGTGCAGCTTGAGGATCGCGTCGATGAGCATCTCCGGGCGCGGCGGGCAGCCGGGGAGGTACATGTCGACGGGGACGACGTGGTCGACGCCCTGGACGATCGCGTAGTTGTTGAACATGCCGCCGGAGCTGGCGCACACGCCCATCGCGAGGACGTACTTCGGGGCGGCCATCTGGTCGTAGATCTGCCGCAGCACCGGCGCCATCTTCTGGCTGACCCGGCCGGCCACGATCATCAGGTCGGCCTGGCGCGGCGAGGCCCGGAACACCTCCATGCCGAAGCGCGCGAGGTCGTAGCGCGGACCGCCGGACGTCATCATCTCGATGGCGCAGCAGGCCAGGCCGAACGTGGCCGGCCAGAACGACGCCTTGCGCATGTAGCCCGCGACGCCCTCGACGGTCGTCAGCAGGACGCCGCTCGGGAGCTTCTCCTCGATGCCCATTCGTTCTCCCTCAGTCCCTGTTCGCTTCGCTCACGATGGACGCGGCCCTCAGTCCCAGTCGAGGCCGCCACGCCTCCATACGTAGGCGTACGCGACGAAGACGGTCGCGATGAACAGCACCATCTCGACGAGGCCGAACAGCTTCATCGAGTCGAAGTACACGGCCCACGGGTACAGGAAGACGATCTCGATGTCGAAGACGATGAACATCATCGCGGTGATGTAGTACTTCACCGGGAACTTGCCGCCGCCCAGCGCCTGCGGCGTCGGCTCGATGCCGCACTCGTAGGAGTCGAGCTTGGCCCGGTTGTAGCGCTTGGGACCGGTCAGCGAGCTGACCACGACCGAGAAGATCGCGAAGCCCGCGGCGATGATGCCGAGCGCGAGAACGGGTGTGTAGAGCTCCACCGCGGTTCCCTCCTGTCCTGCCGTGTCCTTGAGTTGCTCTGCTGTCGTGGGTCGTGCTGTGGGTCGTGCTGCTAGGCGGCGGGCGCGACCCGGCTCAGGGCGTTGATCACCCGGTCCGAGACGTCCCCGTCGCGGGGGTCGGTGAGGTTCGCCATCAGCTTGAGCGTGAACCTCATCAGCGCCGTGCGCGGCAGGCCGTACTTGGTGGCCTGCTTCATGAACGTCGGGTTGCCGATCATCTTCGCGAAGACCCGGCCCAGCGTGAAGTAGCCGCCGTAGGTCGCGTCGAGCGCCGCGGCGTACCCCTCGAGCACCCGCTCGCGACCGGCGCCCTCGGGCCGGGACAGGGCCTGCACGATGGTGTCGGCGGCCATGTGACCGGCCTCGAGCGCGTAGTCGATGCCCTCGCCGTTGAACGGGTTGACCATGCCGCCGGAGTCGCCGACCAGCAGCACGCCGCGGGTGTAGTGCGGCTTGCGGTTGAAGCCCATCGGGAGGGCGGCCGAGCCGATCCGGCCGACGAGGTTCTCGTCCCGGAAGCCCCACTCCTCGGGCGTGTGCGCGAGCCAGCGGCGCAGCACGTCCTTGTAGTCGACGTTCTGGAAGGCCGACGAGGTGTTCAGGATGCCGAGGCCGACGTTGGCGGTGCCGTCGCCCACGCCGAAGATCCAGCCGTAGCCGGGAAGCAGGTTGCTCCTGTTGGGCTCGCCGTCCCAGAGCTCGAGCCAGGACTCCATCCACTCGTCGTCGTGGCGCGGCGTCTCGTAGTAGGCGCGGACCGCGACGCCCATCGGCCGGTTCTCGCGACGGACCACGCCGAGCGAGGTGGCGATCCGCGCGCTGACGCCGTCACAGGCGACCACCACCGGCGCGGAGTACGTCTCCACGTCGCCGACCTTGCGGCCGCTGTCGTCCACGGGCTTGGCGGTCACGCCGGTGACCCGGCCGGTGCGCTCGTCCACGACGGGCCCGGTGACCGCGGTGCGCTCCATCAGCCGGGCGCCGGCCTTCTCGGCGTGCCGGGCGAGGATCTCGTCGAGGTCGCTGCGGGTGCGGACCAGGCCGTAGGACGGGAAGGTGGCCAGGTCGGGCCACGGCAGCTCGATGCGGTGACCGGCGCCGACGATGCGCAGACCCTTGTTGCGCTGCCAGCCCGGCGCGTCGAGGTCCAGGCCCATCGACACCAACTGGCGGACCGCCCGCGGGGTGAGCCCGTCGCCGCAGATCTTGTCGCGCGGGAAGGACGCCTTCTCCAGCAGCAGCACGTCGAGACCGGCGTTGGCGAGGTGGTAGGCGGTGCTCGCACCGGCCGGTCCGGCCCCGACGACGATGACGTCG
>DASTGV010000223.1:0-3103 GCA_035718765.1 Nocardioidaceae bacterium | reverse complement strand
CGTAGCTTCCTGCTCCTCGGGGTGGGCACGCTCGCTGCCGGCTGCTCGGCCGCGTCGTCGACCGGACCGTCGTCGTCGGCGAAGCCGACAGGGCCGGCGGTTGCGCCCTCCCGCTCCCCGTCGTCCTCGCTCACCCCGCTGCCCGAGGTCACCCGCTGGCGCGTCGACCCCCGCGACGTCGAGCCGGCCGCCAAGCGCGCCGCGGTCCGCGCCATCGAGCGCGGCGGCAACACCCGCCGCTCCGCACTCCAGGTCATCGACGCGCAGTACGGAGGCATCCTCTCGTCGTCCGCATCGGTGCTCGTGGTCTGCCGGAGCTGGACCCGCGTCCCCTCCGGCGCGGTGCGACCCGGCGGTGCGACGTACGACGTCCGGCTGGTCCGCTCCGGCGGCTGGCATGTGGTCGCCGTGCACCCGTCGCGGCCCGGCCCACATGCGCGCCGCGTCTCCGAGGCCGCCCGGCGGGTGCTCGGCCACCCCCGCATCGACCTGCCGCCGGCCTCGCGCGCCGACGTGCTGTCCGGCCGGGTGCACGACAGCGTGCTGACGGCGATGCTCACGCTCGCCCGCCGGTACGCCCTCGGCGTCAGCGTGGTTCGCAGCGGGCACCCGCTCCACGTCTTCGGGACCTCGCGGCTCAGCGACCACCCGCAGGGGCGGGCGTTCGACACCTGGCGGATCGACGGCCACCCCGTCGTGGCCGGCCGCACGCCGCGGGCTCTCGTCGCCGGCTACATGGAGGCGGCGGCCGCCGCGGGGTCCTACAACGTCGGCGGACCATACCTCCTCGGGTCGGCGCCGCAGTTCTTCAGCGACGCGACGCACCACGACCACGTGCACGCCGGGTTCGCGTCCTGATGCCCGGTCATGGGGAATACCTTGTGCGGGGGCCCGGTTGAGGTGGGTACAGTGGTTGAACTGTTTGACAACTCAAGAGGGGCTGATCGGTTTCGACTTGGGACGTTAGTTCCAGGGGAAGCGGGTCGAGGATCCAAGGTCATCTCGTAAACGATCCTTGGGAACCAATAACTGCCAACTCAAAGCGCAGTTCGTTCGCCCTCGCCGCCTGACGGCGAGGCAACGGGTCAGACTAGAGGCGCCTCCGCTCTAGATCCTGGCCTCATCTAGGAGGCTTGCTGCAGTGTCCGGGCCACGAGGACTCTGCGGGACTTTTCTGTGGCTGAGCCTGTCGGCGACGTGTCAGTGCGAGCGCCGGGGCTGAGAAGACGACAGCACTGACTGCACCCGGAGAAGCCCTGGTTCGACGCCGAAGGACGCGGGTTCGATTCCCGCCAGCTCCACCAGCCAGCAGTCAACTCCCTCTTGAACAACAGCCGCACCGCCTCAAGGCGGTGCGGCTGTTGCGTTCTTGGCAGGTGTGCCCTCACAGCGGCGCAGCCCGTCCAGTCACCGCCCGGCTGGCGCGATGGGCCGATCGGAGCATGGACAGCGTGCTCGGCACGGCGCGATCGTGAGGAGAACCGGTCGGCCGGGAAAGCAGCACGACCAGCTCGAGACACGGAGGTTCTCATGGACGATCAGGTCACGCATGTGGCGCTGACCCCGGTTGCTGTCGACCGCGCGGACGACTTCGAGCGGTTCCTCAGCGAGACCGTCGACCCTGCGGTCCGCGCTCAGCGGCCCGACCTCGAGGGCCGTTGGCGGTGTCTCAGGTCCACGGAACCGGAGCCCGGCGACACCGGGGTCGTGACGTACGTCTTCCTGTTCGAGGGCGGCGACCTCGAGGAGGACTGGGCCCTGGAGAAGCTGCTCCCACCGCACTACGGAGCGGAGAAGGCCGAACAGCTGCTGGAGGAGTGGCTGGCCACCCTCGCCCCTCGTGAACGGTGGATCGCCGCCCTCGGCGGGTCCGACGAGGAGCAGGTCGTCTGGAGCACCGCACCTGTCGCGGTCCGCTCCAGCAGCACGCGGTCGTGATCCGTCGCCGAGCGACCCGGCGCCGGCGGGTCGCTCCCGGCTCGGTTCCGGCTGTGGCGCTGGAGCCACGCCGCTCCGCCTTTCCGCCGCGGGGTAAAGAACGCGGCTAGACGCGGTAACCCGGCGAGGCCGCACAAAATGGCTAGGACGCGTTATAGGACGCTCTGTCGGTGGGTTTGAGACTCAGGGGGCATGCAACGAACTAGGGGGATACATGCCGTCTCGCGTCTCTCGCAAGAACCTCATCCGACCGGTCGCAGCCACTGCGGCAGGTGCCGCGCTCGGCGTCGCGGCCTGGCTCGGCGCCCCCGGCGCCGGGGCGGCACCGGCCGCCAACGGTCCCGCGCACTTCAACGTCTCCGGCGGCGTCGCGGCCCTGGAGAAGCTCACGGAACGGGGCACCGGCGTGGGTGGCGGGGCGCTGCCCAAGAGCACCTGCACCAGCACCGGCGTCGCGGTCGCCGACGTCCAGCTCAGCTGTGACGACGCGATCAGCCCGGAGGACGAGACCCCGATCGTGGTCGACCCGGCGGACCCGAACCACCTGCTGGCCGGCTCCAACGACTACCACTACGTGGTCAGCGGCTCCTCCCTGCAGCTGCGGGTGCCGACGGGCTTCTTCGTGTCGTTCGACGGCGGCAACACCTGGACCGACGGGCAGATCCCGATGGGCTCCGGATCCGGGAACGGGAACGGGGACCCGTCACCGGCGTTCAACCGGAAGTTCGGCACCGCGCACATGGCCCAGCTCAACGTCACCTGCGGCACGGGTCCGTACTGCGGGACCGCCAGCGCCGCGGTGGCCACCTCCCGAGACGGCGGGTGGACCTGGGGGAACCCGGTCGTCGTCGCGCAGGGTTCGGGGTCGATCACCCCCAGCCCGAAGGGCGTGTTCAACGACAAGGAGTGGCTGACCGCCGACAACAACCCGACCTCGCCGCACTACGGCCGGCTCTACCTGACCTGGACCCGGTTCACCCCCGAGAACGGTCTGGCCGGTGGCCCGATCTACCTGTCGACCTCCGACGACGCCGGCAAGACCTGGACCGTCGGCAAGCCGATCTCCGGCAGCAGCCCGCTGTGCACGTTCCAGAACTCGGGACCGGCCGGGGTCTGTGACGAGGACCAGTTCTCCACCCCGGTGGTTCTCCCCGACGGCACCGTC
>DASTGV010000222.1:0-4519 GCA_035718765.1 Nocardioidaceae bacterium | reverse complement strand
CCGAGCGGGCCGGACGACGCGAGCAGCGTGCGGAACGCGACGCCGACCACGACGGTCGGCATCACGAACGGCATCAGCACGAAGGCCCGGAGCAGCCCGCGGCCCGGCACGCGCAGGCGGTACAGGACGTGCGCGACCGGCAGCCCCACCAGCACGGTGCAGACGGTCGCCGCCGTGGCGGACCAGAGCGTGAACCAGAGCACCCGGTGCACGCGCGGGCGGGCGAGCACCTCGAGCACCGCGCCGACGTCGAGGTGCCCGTCGGTCACGAAGCCGCGGGCGACCATGCCGACCAGCGGCAGCACGAAGAAGACCGCGAGGAACGCCAGGGGCAGGGCCGCGAGTGCCGCGATCCCGACCCCCGACCGCACCCTGCCCGTCATGGCGTGCTCACGGCTCCTCGCTCACCGGGTGGTGACGTCGCTCCACTGCGACAGCCAGGTGCTGCGGTTCTTGGCGATCTCGGCCGGGGGCACGGTGAACGGCTCGGGCGCGGTCTTCGCGTACTTCGCCCAGTCCGCCGGCAGCGCGACGGTGCGGTCGACCGGGTAGACGTACATGTTGTCCGGCAGGGCCCGCTGGAAGGACTTCCGGGTCATGAAGTCGATGAACGCCTTCGCGCCTGCGGGGTTCTTCGCGCCCTTGAGGACGCCGGCGTACTCGACCTGGCGGAAGCAGGTGTCGAGCAGGGCGCTGGTGGTCGGCTTCGACGCGCCCTTGGGGATCGTGAACGGCGGCGACGACGAGTAGGAGAGCACGATCGGCCGGTCCCCCTTGCCGCCGCCGGCGGTGAAGTCGACCTCGTACGCGTCCGACCAGCCGGAGGTGATCTTGGTGCCGTTGGCCATCAGCTTCGACCAGTAGTCCGGCCAGTGGTCGCCGTACGCGGCGATGGTGGTGAGCAGGAACGCCAGGCCCGGCGAGGAGCTCGACGCGCCGGGCGTCACGAACAGGCCCTTGTACTCCGGCTTCGTCAGGTCGTCGAGGGTCCGCGGCGGCGTCACCTTGTGCTGCTTGAACCAGGCGTCGTCGATGTTCACGCACACGTCGCCGTAGTCGACCGGGGTGAGCTGCCTGGCGTCGGTGGGGTCCTTCAGCGCGTACGACGAGGCCGAGGACGGCAGGCCCTTCGGGGTGTAGTCGGCGAGGACGCCTTCGTCGACGGCGCGGGAGGCGAACGTGTTGTCGATGCCGTAGGTCATGTCGGCGATCGGGGAGCCCTTGGTGAGCACCAGCTTGTTGGTGAGCTGGCCGGCGTCGCCGTTCGGCTCGATCTTGACGGTGTAGCCGGTCTTCGCGGTGAACTCCTCGAGCACCTTCTTCGACATCGCCCACGAGTCGTGCGTGGCGACCACGACGGTCTTGCCGTCGCTGCCGGAGGTGCCGCCCGTCGTACCGCCGACGGAGCAGGCCGCGGTACCCAGCGCCAGGCTCACGACCGCCGTGGTGGTGAGCGCACGCCATCTGTGCATGTGTCGTCTCCCGTTCGTCCTGGGAGGGGACCGCCGCAGCGGTCGAGACTCGACTTCCTTCGTCGGTGCTAACCGAATCAGGTTCGAGGGTCTGCGGCTGGCCCGCACTCTCAGCGCCCCTTGCGGCGCTCCCCTGTCGTTCACCTGAAGGCTACAACCCCCAGGGCCCTGGGTAACCTCCCCGGGTGCCCAGCTTCCGCCACCAGGTGCTCACCCGGGTGATCCCACTCCTCCGTGGCAGCGGCGACGTGCACGGTGAGGAGGCTGTCGCGCGGCTGCGCCGGGACCTGCTCGCCGCCCAGGCCGAGGCCGACCCCTCCCCGCCCGCTCGGGTGGCGAAGGCCTTCGACGTGCGGCGCTCCGAGGTGTCGGGGCTGCCGGTGTGGGAGCTGCGGGTGCCGGGGAGCACCCCGGTGCGGACGGTGCTGTACCTGCACGGCGGCGGCTTCGTCTCCGGGCTCGACCGGTTCCACTGGCGGTACGCCGCCCGGCTGGCGCGCCGGCTGGGCGTTCGGGTGGTGCTGCCGTCGTACCCGCTGGCCCCGACGTACTCCTGGAAGGACGCCACGCCGCCGCTGCTCGACCTGTTCGAGCAGCTGGCAATCGAGTCGCCGAAGGGCGTCGCGCTGATGGGCGACTCGGCGGGCGGCGGGCTGGCGATGCTGCTGGCCCAGCAGGTCGCCAGGCGCCCGGGTCCGCAGCCGACGCACCTGGTGATGTTCGCGCCCTGGGTCGACCTGACCGGCGAGACGCCCGGCACCGAGGAGGCCGCACGGCGGGACCCGTGGCTGAACCTCTCCAAGCTCCGGCTCTACGGCCGCTGGTGGGGGGCCGGCGACCCGCCGGACCGGGAGGCCAGCCCGCTCGCGAACGACGTGTCCGGGCTGCCCCCGACCCTGCTCTTCTGCGGCACCCGCGACCTGCTCCACCCGCAGTCGCTGGCCCTCGTCGCAGCCGCGCGGAGCGCGGGAGTCCCGCTGACCTACATTGAGGGGCCGGGGCTGCTGCACGTCTACCCGATCCTGCCGATCCCCGAGGCCCGGGCCGCCTTCGACCGGGTGGAGGCCTTCCTCTGATGGCATCGCGAGTCTGGGACGCACTGCGGACGCCGTTCTGGACGGGGCGGATCGTCTTCCTCGTCGGCGCGGTGACGCTGATCAGCGCCGTGCTGCCCGGGTTCCGGGACCGCACCGAGCTGATCAACGGCCTGGTGCCCTCGGTCTTCCCGGCGGCGGCGACGACCGGCGCCGCGGCCGTGGGGCTTATCCTGATCGTGCTGTCGCGGGCGCTGCGCCGGGGCAAGTTCCGGGCGTGGCTGCTGGCGACGCTGCTCGCGGCACTGGCCGCGATGCTGCACCTGCTGAAGGGCCTCGACGTCGAGGAGGCCGTGCTGTCGCTGGCCCTGTTCGTGATCCTGGTCGGCGCGCGCCGCAACTTCACCGCGAAGCCGGACCCGCGCTCGCTGAGCCGCGTCGTCGCAGTGCTGGTCTTCGGCACGGCCCTGGCCACGGTGCTGGGCTGGGTCTGGCTGGCGGTGGACGCGGACGGGCAGGCACCCGGCACGACGACCCTCGACCGGTTCACCCAGGCGTTCCTCGGGCTGGTCGGCATCAGCGGCCCGGTCCGGTTCGTGAGCGGCCCGGGCGGCGACCGGGCGGCCGTGGCGCTGGTCGTGCTCGGGGCCGCCGTACTCGTGGTCGCGTTCCTGGTCGCGCTCGCGCCCGCCGGCGGGCCGCACCGGCTCGACGACGAGGAGCGGGCGCGGCTGCGGACGATGCTCGACCGCTGGGGCAGCGTCGACTCGCTGTCGTACTTCGCGCTCCGCGACGACCGGTCGGTGATCTTCTCCCCCACCGGGAAGGCCGCGGTGACCTACCGGGTCGTCGGCACCGTCTCGCTGGCCGCCGGCGACCCGCTCGGCGACCCCGAGGCGTGGCCCGGCGCGATCGCGGCCTGGCTGGCCGAGGCCCGCTCGTTCGGCTGGGTGCCCGCGGTGCTGGCCGCGAGCGAGCGGGGCGCCGAGGCGTTCCACCGGGCCGGGCTGGACGCCCTCGAGCTCGGCGACGAGGCGATCCTGCACGTGTCCGACTTCTCGCTGCAGGGCCGCAGCATGCGGGTGGTCCGGCAGGCGGTCTCCCGCTGCGTGCGGGCCGGGCTGACCGTGTCCTGCCACCGGGTCGCCGACCTCGACGACGAGACGCTGGCGATGGTGCGGGACCGGGCCGAGCAGTGGCGCGACGGCGAGGTGGAGCGGGGCTTCTCGATGGCCCTCGGCCGCTTCGGTGACCGTGCCGACAGCCAGTCGGTCGTGGTGCTCTGCCGCGACGGGGACGGCGAGCTGCGCGGGTTGCTGCACTTCGTGCCCTGGGGAGACGACGGGCTGTCCCTTGACCTGATGCGCCGCGACCGGGACTCGGAGAACGGGATCGTCGAGCAGATGGTCGCCGGCCTGATGGCCGCGACCTCGGAACTGGGCGTGCGGCGGGTGTCGTTGAACTTCGCGGTCTTCCGCAGCGTCTTCGCCCGCGGCGAGCGGCTCGGCGCCGGCCCCGTGCTGCGGGTGTGGCGGTCGGTGCTCCTGTGGGCGTCGCGGTTCTGGCAGATCGAGTCGCTGTACCGCGCGAACGCGAAGTACCAGCCCGAGTGGGTGCCCCGCTTCGTCTGCTTCCGCTCCTCTGCGGACCTCCCCCGGGTCTCCGTCGCGGCACTGCGGGCCGAGGCGTTCCTCGTCGCGCCCACCTGGGTGCAGCGGTTCGCGCGCTCCTGACCGTCGGCGCCGACTGTCAGCGCCGTCGGCGGTAGCGGACCTTCAGTGCGCCGCCCCCACCGGCGCGAGGCGGCCGGCGGCGGAGGCGGCACCCAGCCAGCTGTGCGGGTTGCCGGCCCAGCACCAGCCCAGGCGCGGTGCGCCCTTGCTGACCCAGAAGGTCGGCACCCTCCTCGTGTACGGCGCGACGGGGCTGCGGGTCGCGAGCGCCTGGAAGGCGTTGTGGTCGTGGAGGACCGAGGGCTGCTGCCGCAGCAGGGCGACGCCCTCGTCGAGCGTG
>DASTGV010000221.1:0-4763 GCA_035718765.1 Nocardioidaceae bacterium | reverse complement strand
ATCTCCGAGCAGCGCCGGTCCGTCCGCTTGCCGGTGCGCAGGTAGAACGGCACGCCGGCCCAGCGCCAGTTGGCGACCTCGGCCTTGATCGCGACGAAGGTCTCGGTGGTGGAGTCGGGACGCTCCGCGTCCTCCCGGTACGACGGGGCGGCGATCCCGTCCACGAGGCCGGGGGAGTACTGCCCTGCGACCACGGCGCGGTCCACGTCCGCGCCCTCGAGCGGCCGCAGCGCCTGGAGCACCTTGAGCTTCTCGTCGCGGACGGTCTCCCGGTCGACGTACGTGGGCGGCTCCATGGCGACCAGGCAGAGCAGCTGGAGCAGGTGGTTCTGCACCATGTCGCGCAGCGCGCCGGAGCCGTCGTAGTAGCCGCCGCGGCTGCCGACGCCGAGCGACTCGGACGCGGTGATCTGCACGTGGTCGATGCAGTTGGCGTTCCACAGCGGCTCGAGGAACGTGTTGGCGAACCGCGTGACCAGCAGGTTCTGCACGCTCTCCTTGCCGAGGTAGTGGTCGATCCGGAAGATCTGCTGCTCCTCGAACACCGCGCCGACCGCGTCGTTGACCTCCCGGGCCGACGCCAGGTCGTGCCCGATCGGCTTCTCGAGCACCAGCCGCGAGGTCTCGGTGACCAGGCCGTGCTCCGCGAGCCGACGGCTGACCGGGCCGAAGAGAGCGGGGGCGATGGCGAGGTAGAAGACCCGGATCCGCTCGCGGTCGTGGAGCACGTCCACGAGCGGCGGCCACGAGTCGTTGTCGTCGATGTCCAGGCTGACGTGCGAGAGCCGGGCGACGAACCGGTCGACCGTCTCGGGGTCGAGCTCCGAGGCGCGCACGAAGCGTGGCAGCTCGCCGCGGATCTTGTCGCGGTAGCCGGCCTCGTCGAGGCCGGCCCGGGAGACCGCGACGATCCGGGTCTCGGCGGGCAGCTGGCCGTCGCGGTCGCGGAGGAACAGGGCGGGGAGGAGCTTGCGGACGGCCAGGTCGCCGGTGCCGCCGAAGACGACGAAGTCGCACGGCGCGACGGGGACGGGGCCGGTGTGGTCGAGCATGCGAACCACGGTAGGCATGAATATGCTCGCTGTCCAGGCAACATTAGGTTTTTTGGCAAGCATTATCCTGGGGTTCAAAGTTTCCCGAGGACCGGAGGTGGTTCAATGCCCGTCATGTCCATGCCGTCCGGTCCCGCCACGGTCGGGGAGGTCTTCTCCCTGATCCGGGACGGTCGCGTGCTCACCCGCAGCGACGTCGGCCGGCTCACCGGGCTGTCGCGGACGGCGGTCGCGGCCCGGCTCGCGACGCTGCTCGACTCCGGGCTGGTCGTCGAGGGCGCGGACGTGCGCGAGGAGCGCGCCGCACCGGGCCGTCCCGCCTCGCACCTGCGCTTCAACCGGGACGCCGGGGTGGTGCTCGCCGGGGCCATCGGTCGCAGCCGCACCCAGCTCGGGGTCTGCGACCTCGACGGCTCGGTGCTCGTCTCGGTGGACCTGGACCAGGCGGTGGGGCCGGCCGCGCAGGACCTGATGCCGCAGGTCGTGGCCGGGTTCCGCAGCCTGCTGGACGAGGTCGGGCGCGAGCCGGGCGACGTCCGCGCGGTGGGGCTGTCGATCCCCGGCACCGTCGACTTCGAGCGGGGAGCCAGCCTCGACTCGCCGATCATGTCCGGCTGGGACGGCGTCGAGCTGGCGCCGTTCCTGCGGGAGCTGACCGGGGCGCCGGTGTTCGTCGACAACGACGCCAACGTGATGGCGCTCTCCGAGCGGCGCGGCCACCTCGAGCGGCACCGCGACCTGCTGTTCGTGAAGGCCTCGACGGGTGTCGGGGTCGGCATCGTGACCGGCGGCCGGGTGCTGCGCGGCGCCCTGGGCGCGGCCGGCGAGATCGGCCACACCAAGGTCGCCTCCGCCGAGGGCCTGCCCTGCCGGTGCGGGGACACCGGCTGCGTCGAGGCCGTCGCCGCGGGCTGGGCCCTGGTCCAGGCCGCCCGCGAGCGCGGCTACCCTGTCGAGCACATCCGCGACGTGGTGCGGCTCGCCGTCGCCGGGGACGGCGAGGCCCGGCACCTGGTCCGGGAGGCCGGCCGCCGGATCGGCGAGGCCCTCGCGTCCGCGGTGAACCTGCTCAACCCCGAGGCCGTGGTGGTCGGCGGCGATCTCGCCGAGGCCTACGACACGTTCGTCGCCGGGCTGCGCGAGTCGGTGTACTCCCAGGCCTCCGCGCTCGCCACGCGCTCGCTGGTGATCGTCCCGGTGACCCACGGTGAGCTCTCCGGCGTCGTCGGCTGCGCCGCGATGGCGATCCGCGAGGTGCTCGACTCCGCCGCCGTAGACCGGGTGCTGGCCGGACGGCCCTCCTGAGCCGTCGCGGCGACCCGTCCGCGGCTCAGCCTGCCTCCAGGCTCAGTCGCGCAGGTTCTGCAGGCGGACCTGGCCGCGCGCGGCGACCTTGCCCCGCTCGTCGATGGTCTCGACGAGCCACACCTGCTGGGAGCGGCCCCGGTGCAGCGGGGTCGCGGTCGAGGTCAGCGTGCCCTCGCGGACCGCGCGGTAGAAGTCGGTGTTGTTGTTGACGCCGACGACCTTGGCCTCCTCGCCGACCCACATCGCGGCGCCGATGGAGGCCAGCGTCTCGATGACGGAGCAGTGCACGCCGCCGTGCACGATGCCGTAGGGCTGGTGCAGCTCGGGCCGGGCCTCCCAGGTCGCGACCACGCGGTCGCCGCTGACCTCCGAGAGCTCCACGCCGAGGTGCTTCACGAACTGGCCGGTGATGTCGCTGTCGAGGAGTGGTTCGGTCACCCCCGAAGTATGGCGGCGCGCGCCCGTCGTACGCCGGGCGGGCCAGAAATAGTCGACAAAGTCTTGTCGTGTTCGCAAGAGAAGTGTAGAACATAGAGCATGACCACCACTGACGACCGCACCGGCGCAGCCCCGACCCCGACCGGTCCGCTCAGCAAGATCGACTACTCCGAGCGGATCCCCAACAACGTGAACCTCGCGGAGGACCGTCGGCTCCAGCGGGCGCTCGAGGGGTGGCAGCCGAAGTTCCTGGACTGGTGGAAGACGCTCGGCCCGGCCCTGCCGACCAAGGACGTCTACCTGCGCACCGCGATCGCGGTCGGCCGCGACGGGTGGGCGCACTTCGACCACGTGCCGATGGAGGAGTACCGGTGGGGCATCTTCCTCGCCGAGAAGAACCCCGACCGGGTGGTCAGCTTCGGCAAGCACAAGGGCGAGCCGGTCTGGCAGGAGGTGCCCGGTGAGCACCGCGCGGACCTGATGCGGCTGATCGTGGTGCAGGGCGACACCGAGCCGGCCTCGGTCGAGCAGCAGCGGATCCTCGGGAACACCGCGCCGAGCATCTACGACCTGCGCAACCTGTTCCAGGTCAACGTCGAGGAGGGTCGGCACCTCTGGGCGATGGTCTACCTCCTGCACGCCTACTTCGGCCGGGAGGGCCGCGAGGAGGCCGAGCAGCTGCTCAAGCGCAACAGCGGCGACCTCGACGCCCCGCGCATCCTCGGCGCGTTCAACGAGGAGACCACCGACTGGCTGCAGTTCTTCATGTTCACCTACTTCACCGACCGCGACGGGAAGTACCAGCTCGGCACCCTCAAGGAGTCGGCGTTCGACCCGCTGGCGCGCACCTGCGAGTTCATGCTCAAGGAGGAGGCGCACCACATGTTCGTCGGCACCACCGGCGTGCAGCGCACCGTCGAGCGGACCGCGGAGCTGATGAAGGAGCACGGCACCGACGACATCTGGCAGTACGGCGGCATCCCGCTCTCGGTCATCCAGAAGTACCTCAACTTCCAGTTCTCGGTGTCCATGGACCTCTTCGGCTCCGAGCAGTCCACGAACGCCGGCAACTACTACTCCTCGGGTCTCAAGGGCCGGTGGCAGGAGACCCGCCGCAAGGACGACCACGTGCTGCTCGACGACACCCGCACGATGCGCTACGTCGAGGACGGGGAGATCAAGGAGAAGGAGGTGCCGACCCTGTCGGCGCTGAACCTCGACCTCCGCGACGAGTACGTCGCCGACTGCGCCAACGGCGTGCGCCGCTGGAACCAGGCCCTGGAGGACGCCGGCCTCGAGGAGCGGCTGGTGCTGCCGCACGAGGGCTTCAACCGCCGGGTCGGCGTCTACGCCCACCACCACGTCAGTCCGAGCGGTGAGGTGCTCACCGACGAGCAGTGGGCGGCCCGGGTCGACGGGTGGCTGCCCTCGGCCGAGGACCGCAAGGCGGTCGCCGACCTGATGGTCCCGGAGTACGAGTACGGCAAGTTCGCCGGCTGGATCGCGCCGCCGCAGACCGGCATCAACGACCAGCCCGTCGAGTTCGACTACGTGCACCTCGCCGAGGAGGGTCTGGCGTGACGGGGGCCGCCTCATGACCGACCTCACCTGGACCCACGAGGCCAGCCCGACCTGGGACGCCGACAAGCAGCGCGTGATCGGGTCGGCGCCCGAGGGCGCGTTCGACCTCGCCTACGCCGACGGTGCCTCGCTGCCCGGCGACTGGTGGGCGGCGCGTACGCCGGACGGGGCGGTCGTCGGCTACGGCTGGCTGGATGCCACCTGGGGCGGCGACGCGGAGATCCTGCTCGCCGTGGATGCCGCGTCGCGGCAGCAGGGCGTCGGGTCGTTCGTCATCGCGCAGCTCGAGCGGGAGGCCGCGTCCCGGGGTCTCAACTACGTCTACAACACGGTCCGCGCCTCGCACCCGGAGCGCGACGAGCTGCACGACTGGCTCGCGGTGCG
>DASTGV010000220.1:0-9070 GCA_035718765.1 Nocardioidaceae bacterium | reverse complement strand
GGTAAAGACCACTCCAGGCGTGGGGTACTCCAAAGGAGCTACACAGGTTCGGCTGATCGGTTACCGGACCTCGTCGTCCGGTTGTCGCGCACCGCCGGCCAGAGCGCGAGCAGCAGCACCACCGACAGCGCGGCCACCTGGGCGAGCCCGCCGGCCGCCCGCCCGACCGGTGCGACGGCCAGGCACAGGACCGCCATGACCAGCAGCCACCGCCGGCCGTGCACCCCGAGCCGCCAGAGGTAGAAGACGTTCCCGGCCAGGTAGACCGCCGCCCCCGCGGACATGGTCAGGGCCGCCCGCCAGGCCAGGTCCTGCCCCGGGTCGTGCACCGCCACGTGCACCCCGGCGGCGACCAGGATCAGCCCGGCCACGAGCACGAGGTACCCGAACGAGAACGCGTAGAGCGCCGTCCGCGCGCCCACGCCCTCCGGCCGCTCGATGACTCGCTCCACCTGCGCGAGCGCCGCGTCGTCGGCGAAGTGCACCCACCACAGCAGGGCGACCAGCACCATCGCGAGCAGCACCGCGACCAGGTACGCCGGCTCGGTCAGGTGCTCCTGCGCCGAGCGGCCGACCGCGAGCACGCTCTCGCCGAGGGCGATGATCAGCATCAGCCGGTGCCGCTCCGCGAAGTGCGCCGGCCGGATGCTGAAGCCGCCCTCCACCCGGCGCAGCACCGACCCGAGCGGCAGCAGCACCGCCAGCAGCCAGCCGAGCCAGCGCACCGGCTCGGGCAGCGCGGCCGCCAGCAGCAGCCCGAGCGCCATGCCGAGGTTGACCGGTGCGATCGACACGATGGCGCGGGCCGAGCCGCCCAGCGACGAGCGCAGGAACGAGAACAGGTGCACCAGCACGATCACCAGGTAGCTGAGCGCGAACGGCCACCGGTCCTCGCCGAACGCGCCGGGCACCGCGATCGCGATCACCAGGAACGCCGCCATCGCAACGAGCATCGGCAGCCGGGTGGACGTGGTCGTCGGGCCGACGTTGTTGGCCAGCCAGGCGAAGCCGTCGTACATCCACCAGATCACCCACAGCACCACGAACGCCTGCAGGTAGCCGGCGCCGCCGTGCGGTTCGAGCACCAGGTCGGTGAGCTGGGTGACGGTGAAGACGAAGACCAGGTCGAAGAACAGCTCGAGCGTGGTGACGGGTGCGTGCGCGTCCGGGCTGGCCACCCGCGACGTCAGCCGCACCCGGTGGGGCATCCGGCTACCGGGTGGCGAGGTAGGCGAGCAGGTCCTGCCGGGTGACCACCCCGACCGGCTTGCCGTCCTCCTGGATGAGCAGGGCGTCGGCCTTCTCCAGCCGGTGCACCGCCTCGGACACCGGCTCGTTGGAGCCGACCGTCGGCAGCGGCGGGTCCATGTGCTCCCCGACGGAGTCGCGCAGCTTGGCGTTCCCCGCGAACAGGGCGTCGAGGAGCGCGCGCTCCGAAACGCTGCCGGCCACCTCGGCCGCGACGATCGGCGGCTCCGCCCGGACGACGGGCATCTGCGAGACGCCGTACTCCTGGAGGATGTGCACCGCCTCGGCGATGGTCTCCGTCGGGTGGGTGTGCACGAGGTCGGGGATCTGCCCGCTCTTGCCGCGCAGCACCTCCCCGATGGTCGGCTCGTCGGGGGACGCGGGCAGGAAGCCGTACTGGGCGAGCCACTCGTCGTTGAACACCTTGGCGAGGTAGCCGCGGCCCGAGTCGGGCAGCAGCACCACGATCACGGCGTCCGGGACGTCGAGCTCCTTGGCCAGCTGCACCGCGGCGTACGCCGCCATGCCGGACGACCCGCCGACGAGCAGCGCGTCCTCCCGCGCGAGCCGGCGGGTGAACTGGAACGAGTCCGCGTCGGAGACCTCGATGATCCGGTCGGCGATGTCCCGGTCGTAGGTGGTGGGCCAGAAGTCCTCGCCGACCCCCTCGACGAGGTACGGCCGGCCGGTGCCGCCGGAGTAGACGGACCCGGACGGGTCGGCGCCGATGACCTGGACGGCAGGGTTCTGCTCCTTGAGGTACCGGCCGATGCCGCTGATGGTGCCGCCGGTGCCCACGCCGGCGACGAAGTGCGTGATCTTCCCGTCGGTCTGCCTCCAGATCTCGGGGCCGGTGGTCTCGTAGTGGGAGCGCGGGTTGTTCACGTTGGCGTACTGGTTGGGCTTCCAGGCGCCCTCGATCTCGCGGACCAGCCGGTCGGAGACGTTGTAGTAGGAGTCCGGGTGCTCCGGGGCGACCGCCGTCGGGCAGACGACGACCTCGGCGCCGTACGCGCGCAGCACGTTCTGCTTGTCCTCGCTGACCTTGTCGGGGCAGACGAACACGCACCGGTAGCCGCGCTGCTGCGCGACCATGGCCAGGCCGACGCCGGTGTTGCCGGAGGTCGGCTCCACGATCGTGCCGCCGGGCTTGAGCTCGCCCGACGCCTCGGCCGCGTCGATCATCCGGGTGGCGATCCGGTCCTTCACCGAGCCGCCGGGGTTGAGGTACTCGACTTTGGCCAGCACCAGCCCCTTCGCGCCGTCGGTCGTCCGGTCGAGCTTGACGAGTGGGGTGTTGCCGATCAGGTCCAGGACAGAGTTGGCGTATTGCACGTCGGCAGTTTATGCAGTGCCCGTACCCTGTCGACGTGGGGAAGGCCGGGGCCGCACGCAAGCTCGCGGCCGCTGCTGCGTTCGGCGGCGGCGGCCTCTCCGTCGTGGGCGCGTCGCTGTACGGCGTCCTGCGGGCCGAGGCGCTGCTGGCACGGCGCACGATCGGCAACGCCGACGGTGAGCCGCCCGACTCGACGGGCTGGTACGGCAAGGGCCGGCCGGGCCCGTCGCTGAAGGTCGCGCTGCTCGGCGACTCCTCCGCCGCGGGATACGGCGTCGAGACCGTCGAGGAGACTCCCGGGGCCCATCTCGCCTCCGGCCTCGCCGAGGGCGCCGACCGGCAGGTGTACCTCCGCTCGGTCGCGTTCGTGGGCGCCCAGACCCGGGACCTGTCCCGGCAGATCGACAAGGCGCTCTCGATCGAGCCGCACGTGGCGGTGATCCTGGTCGGCGCCAACGACGTCACGCACTCACGCCGGCCCTCGGAGTCGGTGCGGCTGCTGGAGGCCGCCGTCGGCAGGCTGCGGGAGGCCGGCGCGGAGGTGGTGGTCGGCACCTGTCCGGACCTGGGCACGATCGAGCCGATCGCTCCCCCGCTCAAGCAGGTGGCCCGGCTCTGGTCGCGCCGCCTCGCGGCCGCGCAGACGATCGCCACGGTCGAGGCCGGCGGCCGCACCGTGTCGCTGGCCTCGGTGCTGGGTCCGGAGTTCGCCGCGAGCCCCACGTTCTTCGGGCCCGACCGGTTCCACCCGTCCGCGTCCGGCTACTCCGCGCTGGCGTCCGTGCTGCTCCCGTCGGTGCTCGCGGCGGTCGGGGTCATCCCGTTCGAGGAGCTGGTGCCGGAGGCCCAGCGGGGCGAGGCGATCCTGCCGATCTCGCAAGCCGCGGTGGAGGCGACCCGCACGCCCGGTACCGAGATCGACGGCACCGAGGTGTCCGGCTCGACGCGCGGCGCCCGTGGCCGCTGGGTGCAGCTGCGCCGGCGCCGCCGCCAGCCCGAGTCCGACGTCGAGTCGCCGCAGAGCAGCCAGCCGGAGACCGCCGGGGCCTGAGCCCTCCGCCCTCCGGACGACGAGAGCCCCGCACCGGAGACCGGTGCGGGGCTCTCGCGGGAGCTTCGTGAGGGTCAGTCGCCACGCAGGATCGCGAGGATCCGCAGCAGCTCGATGTAGATCCAGATGATCGTCACGGTCAGGCCGAAGGCCGCCCGCCACGACTCACGCTCCGGGAGGGCGGCCGCGATGCCGCGCTCCACGAAGTCGAAGTCCAGGATCAGCATCAGCACGCCGAGGCCGAGTCCGATCAGGCTGGACACGAAGCCCATGGCGCCGAAGCCGTTGAAGCCGAACGACGCCCCGAAGAACCCGAGCACGAAGTCGAGCAGGGCCACCGCGACGAAGCCGAACATCGCGGCCACGACCCACTTGCGGAAGGTCGGGCTGACCCGGATGTTGAAGAACTTGTACGCCGCGAGCGTGCCGGCCACGGCGGCGAAGGTGCCCGCCACGGCGCCGACCACGATCCCGCCGCCGAACGACGCGTCGATCACCTTGCTGAACGCGCCCACGAACAGGCCCTCCAGCGCCGCGTACAGCAGCACGAGGGCCGGGCTGACGACCCGCTTGAACGAGTTCACCAGCGACAGCGCGAAGCCGCCGAAGGCACCCACCATCGCCAGCAGGTAGAGCGAGCCGGCGGCCGCGGAGTCCAGCGGCGGGGTGAGCACCCAGACCAGCGCGGCGACGAGGATCGTGAGCCCCAGGGTCAGGCCGGTCTTCTGCACGACGGTGTCGATGGTCATCCGGCCGCCGGTCGCGGTGTCGCCGTAGATCGGCGCCTGCTGCCGGTAGGGGTCGGTCTGGGTGGGCGCGCCGTACGCGGGGTAGGTCATCCCGCTCGCCGGGTAGGTCTGCGAACGCCCGTTGAAGCCCTCCGCCTTGCGGAAGACAGGGTTGCTGCTCTGCATGTGTGGTCTCCTCCTTGGAGGCCGGTCGCCCCCGATCTGGGAGCGCGACTGGATCGCACGGCCATCGTACGGGCCAACTACAGGGGTCAACGGGCCTGTGGGGACGGGTGTTCCCGGCCTCAGAAGTTTTTCAGGTGTAGATGACAAATAAGTCAGCGGACCAGCGGGACGAGCCGGTCCGGGTCGCGGGGCCGGCGCCAGGAGACGTCCTGCGGCCCGACCGGCACGTGGCAGTGCGAGCAGGTGTCCGCGCTGCGGGTGACGCGCCCGCAGGCGTCGTGCACGACCTCGAGCCGTCCGGTCGGCCGCGGCCGGTGTCGCTCCCCCCACTGCGCCAGTGCGTGCACGACGGGCAGCAGGTCGCGGCCCGCCTCGGTGAGGAGGTACTCCTCACGCGTGCGCCCGCCGGCCCGGTAGGGCGAGCGCGCGAGCAGGCCGGCCTCGACCATCGTCGCGAGCCGTCGGCTGAGCACGTTGTCGGCGCAGCCCAGGGCCCGGAACTGCTCGAAGCGGGTCGCCCCGGTGAGCGCCTCCCGCAGCATCAGCAGCACCCACGGGTCGCCCACGACGTCGAGCGAGCGGGCCACGGGACAGGTGGCCTCGGACCAGTCGGAGCGCAGCGGCACGAGGTTGTCTCCTTCTCGACGGTCGGTGGCCGGATCTGGCTTGCTTGAAGAAAGTCTAGGTTGCTAGCGTCGCCCGCGCCAAGCCCCACGACCCGGAGGCCGCCCCCGATGACCGCGCTCGCCGCCCCGCCCCGCCGCCGCGTGCACCCCGCGTGGCCGGTCGCCGCCGTCGCGTTCGTGGCGCTGCTCGGCGCCGCCGGCTTCCGGGCCGCTCCCGGCGTGCTGATGGTGCCGCTCCAGGACGAGTTCGGCTGGTCGCGCGCGACGCTGTCGCTCGCGGTCGGGGTGAACCTGGTGCTGTTCGGGCTCACCGCACCCTTCGCGGCCGCGCTGATGGACCGCTTCGGGATCCGTCGCGTGACGACCGCGGCGCTGCTGCTGATCTCCGCCGGGTCCGGGCTCACCGTGTTCGTCGCGGCGAGCTGGCAGCTGGTGCTCACCTGGGGCGTGCTGATCGGCCTCGGCACCGGGTCGATGGCACTGGTGTTCGCGGCCACCGTCGCCCAGCGCTGGTTCGTGCGGCACCGCGGCCTGGTGACCGGGATCCTCACGGCCGGCAGCGCCACCGGACAGCTCGTGTTCCTCCCGGTGGTGGCGGTCGTCTCCGAGCACGCCGGGTGGCGGGCCGCCTCCCTCGTCATCGCGGCGGCCGCCCTGGCCGTCGTACCGCTCGTGCTGGTGGTGCTGCGCGACCACCCGGCCGACCGGGGCGTCACGGCGTACGGCGCCGACGAGCCGGCGCCCGACCCGGTGCCGCTGCTGGAGTCCGACCAGGTGCCGCAGGTCGCCCGGCCGAACGCCGGGCGGGTCGCCGTCGAGGCGCTGCGCGACGCCGCGCGGACCCGGACGTTCTGGGCGCTGGTGGCCGGGTTCGCGATCTGCGGGGCGACCACCAACGGCCTGATCGGCACGCACTTCGTGCCGGCGGCGCACGACCACGGCATGGGCGAGACGACCGCGGCCGGCCTGCTCGCGGTGGTCGGGGTGTTCGACATCGTCGGCACGATCGGGTCCGGCTGGCTGACCGACCGCTACGACCCGCGGCTGCTGCTCGGCGGCTACTACTTCTTCCGCGGGGTCGGGCTGGCGCTGCTGCCGGCGCTGCTGTCGGACGCCGTGCACCCGAGCATCGTGGCGTTCGTGGTGATCTACGGGCTGGACTGGGTGGCGACCGTGCCGCCGACGGTGGCGCTGTGCCGCAGCGCGTTCGGGGAGCGCGGCACCGTGGTGTTCGGCTGGGTGTTCGCGTCCCACCAGATCGGGGCGGCGGTCGCGTCGGTGGCGGCCGGCTTCGCCCGCGACCGGACCGGCACCTACACGGTGGCCTGGTTCAGCGCCGCCCTGCTCTGCGTCGTGGCCGCGGTGATCTCGGTGCGGGTGTCACGGGACCGCACCCCGCTCGCTGTTCCTTAGTCGCTAGCCGACCGGCTGCAGCGCGCGCGAGACGATCTCGGCGGCGCCCTCGAGGTCGGGCACCTCGCCGTCGAAGCGGCGGGCGTTGGCCTCGTCGAGCATGACCGCGACGAACGTGTGGGCGGCCTGGCGGCGGCGTACCGGGTCGAGCTCCTCCTCCACCGCGTTGTCGAGGACCCGCTCGGTCACGTCCAGCAGCCCCTGCCGCAGGGTCCGGACGTGCTCACGGACCTCGGGATGGGTGCCGCTCTCCCGGAAGATGATGGTGCGCAGCACCGGGGACTCGTGCTCGCCGAGCGCGAGCCGCCGGGCCAGGCGCAGCAGGGACCTGACCGGGTTGCCGGGGACCGCCACCTCGTCGGCGTCGCAGAGCGGGTGGTGCGGGAGCCGCTCGTTGAGCAACGCCTTGAGCAGCTCGATCTTCTGCGGGAAGTAGTAGAAGACCAGGCCCTTGGGGACGTCGGCGAGAGCGGCGATCCGCGCCGTGGGGGTGGCGTCGAAACCGGACTCGGCGAACAGCCGCTCCGACGCGTCGAGGATCCGGGTACGGCGGTCGTCGGCCTCGTCGGGCACGGTCCCCTCCTCCGGTCGAGACGGTGGGATGGCCGGCCGTGCTGTCGCGGCCGGCCATCTCGATGGTTCCAGCGAGGAGCCCTCGCCGCCAGGGGCTAGTGGCTGGCGAGCGGCTGGTGGTGCAGCCGGTTGCTCTCGGGCAGTGCCCAGAGGCCGGCGGCGGCGGTGACGATGCCGACGACCCAGGCGGTGATCGCCAGGGCGTTCATGTCGGTGAACCGCATCACCCAGGGGGAGACGAAGAACAGCACGCCCAGCACGGCGTGCGCCCCCTCGGAGTACATGTCGCCGGGTGTGCTCAGCGTCCTGAGCGAGGCCGCGACGGTGAGCAGGCCGAGCACGACCATGGTCCAGGTCGCGGCGGTCGTGGTGGGTGTCCAGATCGGCGCGAGCACGGCGTAGGCGCCCGCGACGAGGGCCACCCAGTCCTGCCAGCGTGTCCACCTCTGCATGGTGACTTCCTTCTTCCGGACCCGTCGTTCCCGAGGCGGGTCGAACCCCTCCAGGATAGGTCTTGACTGACCGCCCGGTCAAAGATCATGACCGCCCGGTCCTCCGCCCTCGATGGGTGCCCCCGGTCAGATTCGAACTGACACTGAAAGGTTTTTAAGACCTCTTCCTCTGCCGTTGGGATACGGGGGCCGGCCGGTCAGTCTTCCAGAGCCAGCCCCGCTGCTCGGCCGAGGACGGCGTCGAGCATCGGCTCGGTCAGCTTGCCGGTGAAGGTGTTCTGCTGCGACGGGTGGTAGCTGCCGAGCAGCAGCACCGTCCGGCCGTTCGGCGCCGTCAGCAGCGCCTCGGCGCCGTGCCCGAACCGCGGCCGGGGGCGGGGCACGTCGTACCCGACGGCCGCGAGCGTGCGCAGCGCCGCGGCCCAGCCGAAGGAGCCCAGGCACACCACGGCCCGCAGGGTCGCCTCGACGAGCGTCACCTCACGCTCCAGCCACGGGGCGCAGGTGTCGCGGTCGGTGGTCGTCGGCTTGTTGTCGGGCGGCGCGCAGCGCACCGCGGCCACCATCCGGGTGCGGACCAGCCGCAGGCCGTCGCCGGCGTGCACCGAGGTCGGCTGGGTCGCGAGCCCGACCCGGTGCAGCGACGCGAACAGCCAGTCCCCGGACCGGTCGCCGGTGAAGATCCGGCCGGTGCGGTTGCCACCGTTCGCGGCGGGCGCGAGACCCATCACCAGCACCCGCGGGGAGTCGGAGCCCCAGCCCGCGATCGGCCGGCCCCAGTAGGGCTCGGTCGCGAACGACGCGCGCTTGGCCCGGGCCACGCCTTCGCGCCAGGCGACCAGCCGGTCGCACGCGCGGCACACGGAGACGGCCGCCGTCAGGGCGGGCAGGTCGGCCGTCGCGGCGAGCCGGCGCACAGCGTCGGCGTCCTCCGCGACGGGCGTGTCGGCGCGGGCAGGGTCGTCCGGCCATCCGGTGCCGGGCGGCACCGGGGACGGGAACGGCTGTCCCGTGAGGGGATGCGGGAGGAGGTCGGGCACGGCGTCATCCTGGCAGGCGGGGCTGCCGCCGACGCCGCCTCGGGATCCCCCTCAACCGGCGCCGACGGCCTCGCGAGCCCGCTGCTGGACCCGGAGCCTCGTGGGTGCTGCGATCAGCTCCGGCGCCACCAGACCAGCCCGGCGACGAGCAGCGCGGCACCGACCACCCCGGCGACGAGGTCGGGGCGCGGCCTGCCCGCGTCGGTGGTCGCCTGGTCCTTGGCGCGGGCGAACCGCTCCTGAGCCTGCCGCTTCACGTCGAGCTTGGCGTGCAGGGCGTCGACGGTCTCGGCCAACTCCTCGCGCGTGCGCTCGATGTCCTCGCGGATGGCGTCGGGGTCGTTGGACGGGGTCGGCGTGGTGGTCGTCGGGTGCGGCGCGGCGCCGTTGACCTCGATGTCAGACGTGCTCATGCCT
>DASTGV010000219.1:0-11851 GCA_035718765.1 Nocardioidaceae bacterium | reverse complement strand
GGGCCAGCGCGGCAGCGGCCGGGGCGGCCACCTCGCCGCGGCCACGCTCGGGGACCAGGGCGCGCTCGTCGAGGACCAGGCCGTGCTGCTCCAGCAGCGCGAGGGTGGCCGGGTGGGTGTGGTCGCCGCGCTCCGCGGAGGCGGCCAGCAGGGCGAGGGAGTGCCGGACCTCGTCGGAGTCCGGCAGGACGAGCGCCGAGCGGGGGTCGAGCCCGACCTGGAGCTCACCGGCGGCGCGGGTCAGCACATGTGTGCCGGGGCGGAGGATCGGGCGCATGCGGCCAGCCTCGCCCAGAGGGGCGGAGGGCGCGAACGGCTGTCCACAGCCGCCCGGGGAACCGCGGCGGGCCCCCTCGTGCTCGAGGGGGCCCGCCGCAATGGCTCGGAAAGCGGGTGCTCAGGCCTTGCCGAGGATGCGGTTGAGGTTGGTGCCGCAGACCGGGCACACGGCCTTCGCCATGCGGGTGCCCTTGTCGTTGACCTTGACCTCGCCCTCGGCCTCGCGCTTCTCCTTGCACTTCACGCAGTAGAACTCGCCGCTCCAGGTCTCCGCCATGACGGCCTCCTTGTTCATCGTCGATCTGGTCGTCGGCGGGAGTCAGGGAAGACCCGCCGGGGCCGCGCCGGGTGGCGACCGCCACGCACACTACGGCAGGCACGGGGGAGAGTCATGCAGGCGCAGGCGGGACGGAGCCGGTTTCACGCTCAGCGGACGGACTTTTCGCCCCGTTTGCCGGGTTTGCGGACCACCGCGCGGGCCGCCGTTCCAGGGGTGCGATTGATGTCTCACCGGGCGCTCCTGGCGCCCTGGCGTCGGTAGGGTCCCGCGCATGAGCCACACCGCCCCCGACCTCCGTGCCCACCTGCGCGTCGACCGCCGCGACGACGGCGTCGCCGTCCTCACCCTCGACAACCCGGAGCAGCGCAACGCGATGTCGGACGCGATGACGGCGTCCTGGGTGGCGGCCGTCGACGACCTGGCCGCGGACCGCGACCTGCGCGCGGTGGTGGTCACCGGCGCCGGCTCCGCCTTCTGCTCGGGCGGGAACACCGGCTGGATCGCCAGCGAGCCCGACGCCACCGTCGACCACCTGCGCACCCGGATGGTCGCGTTCTACCGGGCCTGGCTGTCCATCCGCCGGCTCGAGGTGCCGACCATCGCCGCCGTCAACGGCCCGGCCATCGGCGCCGGGCTGTGCGTCGCGCTGGCCTGCGACATCCGGTACGCCGCGCGGGGTGCCCGGCTCGGTGCGCCGTTCGTGAAGCTCGGCATGCACGCCGGGATGGCGGCGACGTACCTGCTGCCCAACGTCGTCGGCGAGGCGCACGCGCGCGACCTGCTGCTCACGGGACGGCTCGTGGACGCCGACGAGGCCCTGCGGCTCGGGCTGGTCTCCCGGGTGCTGGACGCGGACGGGTTCCTCGACGAGGTGCTCGCCACGGCGGCCGGGGTCGCGGCCACCGCCCCGGTCGCCAGCCGGCTCACGACGGTCGCGCTCCGCGACGGCGGGCACGCCGACTTCGAGACGGCCCTGCAGTGGGAGGGGCTCGCCCAGCCGGTGACGCTGGCCACCGCCGACCTGCAGGAGGGCATCGCCGCCGCGCGGGAGAAGCGGCCGCCGCGGTTCACCGGTCGCTGAGCCGCGACCCACGGGACACGCAGAGAGGCCCTCCGCCTCACCGGTGCGCCGCTTGCCTTCCCCTTGCGAGCGCCGCACCGACTCGGCCGAGGGCCTCATCTGCCGTCCAACCTAGGCGCGGCCGCGGGGACCGGTCAACGGGGCACCGTCCACCCCTGTGGATAACCATGTGGACGGCGTGTGGACGGCGCTCCACAGCCTGTGGAAACGTCGGTGGAAATCCGTGGACAACGCTGTGGGGGACACGCCCGGGCCGCGCGCGGGCCGGCCGCTGACCAGCCAGAATGTCCCTGCACACGGTGTGGACACAAAAGACATCCTTCCCGGACCGGACAGGAGCACCCATGACGGACCCCGTGACGGACCCGGTGGCGGCCCTGCGGCGGATCGCCTTCCTGCTCGAGCGCCGGCTGGCCGACAGCTACCGGATCAAGGCCTACCGGGGCGCGGCCGCGACGCTGCTCACCGTCGACGCGGACGAGATC
The DNA here is from genome assembly GCA_035718765.1 of Nocardioidaceae bacterium. Classification (GTDB taxonomy): domain Bacteria; phylum Actinomycetota; class Actinomycetes; order Propionibacteriales; family Nocardioidaceae; genus Nocardioides_B. The sequence goes on along the minus strand of DASTGV010000219.1, from coordinate 9,726 downwards.
CGCGCCCGGGCGGAGGCGGGCACGCTGCGCCAGCTGCCGGGTGTGGGCGCCAAGACCGCCGGCATCGTCGAGGAGTGCCTCGCGGGCGGCGTGCCCGGCTACCTCACCGAGCTCGAGGCGACCGCCGGGCCGCTGGCCCACGGCGGCGAGGAGTACCGCGCCGCCCTGCGGGGCGACCTGCACACCCACTCGGACTGGTCCGACGGCGGGTCCCCGCTGGAGGAGATGGCGATGACCGCCCTCGAGCTCGGCCACGCGTACGTCGTGCTGACCGACCACTCGCCGCGGCTGCGGGTGGCCAACGGGCTCTCGGTCGAGCGGCTCACCCGTCAGCTCGAGGTCGTCGACGCCGTCAACACGCACCTCAGCGCGTCGGGGGAGTTCCGGATGCTCAAGGGCATCGAGGTCGACATCCTCGAGGACGGCACGCTCGACCAGACCGACGCGATGCTGGACCGGCTCGACGTCCGGGTCGCCTCCGTGCACTCCAAGCTGCGGATGGACGCCGCGCCGATGACCCGGCGGATGGTCGCCGCGGTCCGGCACCCGCGCACCAACGTGCTCGGCCACTGCACCGGCCGCCTGGTCAAGGGCGGACGCGGCACCCGCCCGCAGAGCGAGTTCGACGCCGAGGCCGTGTTCGGCGCCTGCGCCGAGCACGACGTCGCGGTCGAGATCAACTCGCGGCCGGAGCGCTCCGACCCGCCGGACGACCTGATCGGGGTCGCGCTCGAGGCCGGCTGCCTGTTCTCGATCGACAGCGACGCGCACGCGCCGGGTCAGCTCGACTTCCTCGGCTACGGCGCCGAGCGGGCGCAGCGGCTCGGCGTACCGCTGGACCGGATCGTCAACACCTGGCCCGCCGAGCGGCTGCTGACGTGGGCCAACGGGTAATCTGCCTCACATGGCCGCTGCCCTGACGAACCCCGGCGACGGCCCCGTCGTCGAGGTACGACGCTCCCGCAAGCGGCGCCGCACGGTCGCGGCCTACCGCGAGGACGACAAGGTCGTGGTGCTGGTCCCGGCCCGGTTCACCCGGGCCGAGGAGCGGGAGTGGGTGGCCACCATGGTGGCCCGGCTCGAGCGCTCGGAGAAGCGCCGCCGACCCAGCGACGCCGGCCTGGTACGACGGGCGGCCGGGCTCAACGCGAAGTACCTCGACGGTCTCGCCGAGCCGCGGACGGTGCGCTGGGTGGCGAACCAGAACAGCCGCTGGGGCAGCTGCACGCCGAGCGATCGCTCCATCCGGCTGTCCACCCGGCTGCAGGGCATGCCCGCCTGGGTCATCGACTACGTGCTCGTCCACGAGCTCGCCCACCTGCTGGAGGCCGGGCACACGCCGGAGTTCTGGGAGTGGGTCGACCGCTTCCCCAAGGCCGAGCGGGCCAAGGGGTTCCTGGAGGGGGTGGCGGCCGCGTCGCAGCTCGGGCTGGAGGCGGACCCGCCGGACTGCTCCGACGAGGGCGCGGCTCAGATGGCGCGCGACGACGACGCCGAGGTCGCGGCGGGCGTCGAGTCGGGAGTCGAGGAGGCCTGAGCCCGCGCCAGCGCGGTCTCGACCAGCTCACGCATCTCGGCCCCGTCGTCGGGCAGGTCGTCGACCGGCCACCACCGCACGTCGAGCGACTCCTCGCTGACCGCGTGCCCGGCGCCGTCGGGCGCGACGGCCAGGAACCGCACGTCGAGGTGCCGGACCGACGGGTGGTCCCCGCAGAACGCCACGTCGTGCGCGTCGAGGTGCAGCGGCTCCGGGTCGAGCGCGAGACCCGCCACCCCTGACTCCTCGGTGGCCTCCCGCAGCGCGGCGGCCGCGAGCGAGCCGTCCTGCGGCTCGAGGTGGCCGCCCATGTGGAACCAGCGGCGGGCCTTGGCGTGCAGGGTGAGCAGCACCCGGGTGCGGTCCGCGGAGAGGATCAGCGCGCCCGCGGTGAGGTGGGCGCCGGGGCAGGACCGCTCGGTGCCGTCGGCGTGGGCGTCCAGGTGGTCGACGTACTCCCGGCGCAGCGCCTCCTGCCGCTCGCCGGTGGGCCGCCACGCCCGCAGGGTCGCGAGCGCCTCGTCACGCAGCGCGCTCACGCCTCGCGCGGGCTGTCGCCGCCCTCACCCTCGTCGAGCAGCGCCGCCAGCGCGGCGTCGAACTCGGCGTCGGTGAGCGCCTCGGCCGCGGGGATCGACCCCTCCTGGAAGCCCAGCGGGTCGTCGAGGTCGGCCGAGGTCGGCAGCAGGTCGGGGTGCGACCACACGGCGTCGCGGGCCTCCTGGCCCTTCCGGGAGCGCAGCGAGCCCCACAGCGCGGACGCGTCGCGCAGGCGGCGCGGCCGCAGCTCCAGCCCGACCAGCGCCGCGAACGTCGACTCGGCGGGGCCACCGCTCGCGCGCCGGCGACGGATGGCCTCCTGCAGCTTGCCGGCGCTCGGCATCCGGGTCTCGGTGGCCTGGCCGACGACCTCGTCGACCCAGCCCTCGACCAGGGCCAGGGCGGTCTCGAGCCGGGTCAGCGCGGCCTGCTGCGCGGGTGTCTTCTCGGGCTCGAACAGGCCGCCCTCGAGGGCCTCCTGGATCGAGGCGGGGTTCGACGGGTCGATCTCGCGCATCGACGACTCGATCTTCGACACGTCGATCGTGGTGCCGCGGCCGTAGTCCTCGACGGCCGCGATCAGGTGCCCGCGCAGCCACGGGACGTGGGCGAACAGCCGCTGGTGCGCGGCCTCGCGCAGCGCGAGGTAGAGCAGCACGTCGTCCTGCCCCACGTCGAGTCCGTCGGCGAAGACGGTGACGTTCGCGGGCAGCAGGCCGGCCCGGCCGTTCGGGCCGAGCGGGAGCCCGATGTCGGAGGCGCTGAGCACCTCGCCCGCGAGACCGCCGAGCGCCTGCCCGACCTGGCTGCCGAACATCGCGCCGCCGGCCTGGCCGAGCAGCCCCATCAGCGGGCCGGCCATCTGCTGCGCCTCGGCGGGGAGGGCGTTCCCCATCGCGGACACCACGTGCTCGGCGACCGGCTCGACGAGCACCTTCCACACGTCGAGGGTCTGCTCCACCCAGTCGGCCCGGCTCCACGCCGCGGAGCCGGAGACGCCCGAGGCGAACTCCGTCGCCGAGTCGAGCCAGTGGTCGGCCAGCCGCAGCGCGTCGGCGACGTCGTCCTGCTGCTTCCGGGTGGGGGTGGGGTCCTTGTCCTCGGCGACCGTCCGCCGGGCGACGTCCTTGGCGAGGGCCCAGTTCACCGACCCCTCGTGGGGGGTCATCATCGCCTGCATCTGGCTCATCAGAGCCGACAGGTCCGGCATCCCGCCCGGTCCGCCGGACATCCCCGGGAACCCGGCCCCCGCGGCCCCGCCGGCGCCGAACGCGTTGAAGATCTGCTCGAACGGTGTGCCCTTGAACGGGTTCGGGTTCTCGTCGTCGGGACGGTCTCCGGGGTCGTTCGTCATGTGTCCAAACTACTCGCAGCGTCCAACGCGCCGGACACGGAGTGAGTACCCTCGGCGGGTGACCGATGGCCCCGGCGACCTGCCCGTCGTACGCCTCGTCGACATCCGCGACGTCCCGCTCGACGTCACCGAGGTGCTCGACGCCCTCGCCGACCCCGCGGCCGGCGGCGTCGACGTCTTCATCGGCAACGTCCGCGACCACGACCGCGACCAGGGCGTGACCGGGCTGGAGTACTCCGCCCACCCCACCGCGCTGGAGCGGCTCGTCGAGGTGACCGAGAGCGTGGCCAAGGAGTACGACGTCCTGGCCGTCGCCGCGGTGCACCGGGTCGGCCGGCTCGCCATCGGGGACGCCGCCGTCGTGGTCGCCACCGCCGCCGCACACCGGGGCGAGGCGTTCGAGGCGACCCGGGCGCTGATCGACCGGCTCAAGGAGACAGTGCCGATCTGGAAGCACCAGACCTTCGAGAACGGCACCGACGAGTGGGTCGGCACGCCCTGAGCGTGTCTGACGGCCGCGGGGGCCACCTCTTCCTAGGCTGGTGACGTGGAGATCCTGCTCTGGCTCGTGCCCTCGGGCGTGGTCCTCGTGATCGCGATGGTCTGGGCCGCCTGGGCGGGCCGGCCGCGCCGCGAGGACGACCGCCGCTCGGACGCGGCCTACGAGCGCTTCGCCAAGGCGATCGTGAAGGAGCACCCCGGCGCGGGTCGCGCCGGACCTCCCGTGGCCCGGGACCGCAGCACCGGCATCGCCGTGCGGCCCTCCCGGTCCGGCGCGCGACCCGGCGACCGGGAGAGCACCCGTCGCACCGCATAGTTGAGGCCTGATGAGAGGCTGGCGCCATGAACCGCCGCAGCCTGGCCAGCCTCGTGGTGTTCAGCCTGCTGGTCCTGCTGCTGGCCACCGCGGTGTTCGTGCCGGTGCCCTACGTCACCGAGAGCCCGGGCCCGACCGTCAACGTCCTCGGCGACTCCGGCGGGAAGCCGATCATCGCCGTGCGCGGGCACAAGACCTACCCGACCAAGGGTGACCTGCGGCTGACCACCGTGTCGGTCACCAACCCGACGCACCGGATCGGTCTCGGCGAGGCGATGGCTGCCTGGTTCGACGGGGCCCGGGCGGTCTACCCGCGCGACGTGATCTACCCGCCGGAGCAGAGCGCCGAGGACGTGCAGACGCAGAGCGCCGTCGAGATGGTCAGCTCGCAGGACACCGCGGTCGCGGCGGCGCTGCACGAGCTCGGCTACCGGCTGCCGCTGCGGGTCGAGATCGTCGACGTCACCAAGGGCGCTCCCGCCGACGGCAAGCTGCGCGCGCACGACCGGGTGATCGAGGTGGACGGGCAGACCATCACCGACGTCTCGCAGGTGTCGAAGGCCATCCAGCGCGCCGGCGTCGGCACGCCCACCCAGGTCGTCGTACGCCGGGGCGGGGTGGAACGGACCTTCACGGTCACCCCGAAGGCGTCCCCGGACGACCCGAACAAGGCGGTCATAGGGGTGCAGATCCAGCCCGGCTACGACTTCCCGTTCGACGTGGCGGTCCGTCTCGGTGACCAGATCGGCGGACCGAGCGCCGGGCTGATCTTCTCGCTCGGCGTCTACGACACGCTGACGCCCGGCTCGCTGACCGGCGGCACCGACATCGCCGGCACGGGAACCATCACGGCCGACGGACGCGTTGGACCCATCGGAGGCATCCAGCAGAAGATCGTCGCCGCGGCCGACGCCGGGGCGAAGCTCTTCTTCGTGCCGCCGAGGAACTGCGACGACGCGTTGAAAGCCGACGTCAAGAAGGGCGAGATCACGCTCGTGAAGGCCACCACCATGCACAGTGCCGTGGAGTCCCTGAAGACCTACGCGCGCGACAAGTCCGCCGCCCTGCCGAGCTGCGGATGAGCGAGCCGACGCCGGGGGCGGACGCCCAGCCGGACACCCAGCCGGACCTCGAGGTGGACCCCGTGCTCCGGGCGGCGGTGCGTGAGATCGAGGCGCACGCGGCCGAGGCGGGCTGGGACCAGCCGGCGCGGCTCTACGCCCTGGTCCCGACCTCCGACCTGCTGGCCCGCGAGCCCGCGCTGGCGGCGGCGATGGGGATCGGCGAGGCGGACGCCGCGGGCTCGCTGACGCCGGTCGAGCAGGACGACGTCCCGGTCGACACGCCCCTGGAGTCCGTGCTCGAGACGATCATGTGGCCCGCGGAGGTCTTCGGCTGCGCGGCCGTGGTGGAGCGGCTGGTGCTGCCGCCCGAGGCCGACGGGCAGCTGCCCGACGACCCGCGCTCCGCGGAGGAGTTCGCCGCGCAGCACCCGGACCGCCAGGAGGTGCGGATCGTCGCCGGCGCGACCCGGGACGGCTCGACGTACTGCGCGCTGCGGCTGCGCACCCACGACGACCCGCTGTCGGTGCTGGAGTCCCCGGACCTCGTGCCCGGACTCCTACAGTTGGTGCGCGGCACCCTCGAGAACTGACGGGACGGACGAGCAAGCGTGAGCGGATTATTCGACGACGGCAGTCCCGAGCCGGTCCGGCGCACCCCGCCGCCCGGGTCGCCGCAGCGGTCGCGTGCGCTGATCGGCACGATCATCGTGCTGGTCATCGTCTTCTTCGTGGTGTCGGTGTTCACCGGGGTCTGGACCGACCGGCTGTGGTTCAAGAGCGTCGGGTACTCCGGCGTCTTCACCAAGGTGCTCGGCACCAAGATCCTGCTGTTCCTGGTCTTCGGGCTGCTGATGGGTGCGGTCGTGGCCGCGAACGTCGTGCTGGCCTACCGGTTCCGGCCGCTGTTCCGGCCGCCGTCGCAGGAGCAGGCCAACCTCGACCGCTACCGCGAGGTCGTGGACCCGCTGCGCCGGTGGCTGGTGATCGCCGTCGCGGTCGTGCTCGGCCTCTTCGCCGGCGGCTCGGGCTCCGGCCAGTGGCGGCAGTTCCTCATGTGGCGGCACGGCACGCCCTTCGGCAAGGTGGACAAGTACTTCCACAAGGATGTCGGCTTCTACGTCTTCGACCTGCCGTGGCTGCACTACCTCGTCGACTTCGGGCTCGCGGTGACGGTGCTGAGCCTGCTGGCCGCGGCGGTCGTGCACTACCTGTTCGGCGGGATCCGGCTGCAGTCCAAGCAGGACCGGCTCTCCGGGGCGGCGCAGGTGCAGATCTCGGTGCTCGCCGGGCTGTTCGTGCTGATCAAGGGCGTCGACTACTGGCTCGACAGGTACAACCTCAACACCGACGGCGGCGGCCTGTTCACCGGGCTGGGCTACACCGACAAGAACGCCGTGCTGCCCTCGAAGACGATCCTCACCTTCATCGCGATCATCTGCGCGGTGCTGTTCTTCGCCAACGTCTTCCGGCGCAGCTGGCTGCTGCCCTCGGTCGGGCTCGCGCTGCTGGTGGTCTCCGCGATCCTGCTGGGCGTGATCTGGCCGGGCATCGTCCAGCAGTTCCAGGTGCACCCCTCCGAGCCGGACAAGGAGGGGCCGTTCCTCGCCGAGAACATCCGCGCCACCCGCGAGGCCTACGGCATCGACCACACCAAGATCACCCCCTTCAACCCGAAGCAGTCGCTGACCGCCGCCCAGCTGCAGCAGGACCAGCCGTCGCTGGAAGCCACCCGTCTCCTCGACCCGGCGCTGGTGCCGCCGGCGTTCGAGCAGCTCCAGCAGGTGCGCGGCTTCTACAACGTGGCCCCGGTGCTCGACGTCGACCGCTACCAGATCCAGGGGCGCACCCGCGACCTGGTGATCGCGGCGCGCGAGCTCGACCAGGCCGGACTGCCGGACACCCAGCGCAACTGGGCCAACGAGCACACGGTCTACACCCACGGCTACGGCATCATCGCGGCCTACGGCAACCAGCGGAACGCCAGCGACCAGGCCGACATCAACGACGGCAAGCCGGTGTGGGCCGAGAGCGGGCTGCCGCCCTCGGGCGAGCTGACCGGCATGTTCAAGGGCGGCTACCAGCCGCGCATCTACTTCGGCGAGCACAGCCCCGACTACTCGATCGTGGGCAAGGCGCCGGGGGGCCGCAACGTCGAGCTCGACCTCCCCGAGGGCAGCGGCTCCCAGCCGACCAACAACACCTACACCGGCAGCGCCGGCGTGCCGGTCGGCAGCCTGTTCAACAAGCTGATGTACGCCATCAAGTTCAGCGAGCCGAACATCGTGCTCTCCAGCCGGGTCAACCAGAACTCCCACATCCTCTACGAACGCGGTCCGCGCGAGCGCGTGCAGAAGGTGGCGCCCTGGCTGACGGTCGACGGCGACGCCTACCCGGCGGTGGTCGGCGGCCGGGTGAAGTGGATCCTCGACGGCTACACGACCACCGACCAGTACCCGAACAGCCAGAAGGACTCGCTGCGCTCCATGACCTCGGACGCGCTGAGCCCCAACACGACGTACGCCACCTTGCCGACCGACGAGATCAACTACATGCGCAACTCGGTCAAGGCCGTGGTCGACGCGTACGACGGGTCCGTGAAGCTCTATGCCTGGGACACCGACCCGATCGAGAAGGCATGGGCGTCGGTGTTCCCGAACACCGTCATCCCCAAGGACAGGATCCCGCAGGACCTGCTCGCGCACATGCGCTACCCCGAGGACATGTTCAAGGTGCAGCGCAACATGCTGGCGCAGTACCACGTCACCGACGCGCAGACCTTCTACAACGGCGACGACCAGTGGAAGGTGCCCGAGGACCCGGAGAACCGCACCAACAAGCAGCCGCCGTACCGGCTCTCGGTGCGCACGCCCGGCAACGGCAACCTGCCGGTGTTCTCGCTGACCAGCACCTTCGTGCCGCAGAAGAAGCAGAACCTCGCGGCGTTCATCTCCGTCGACGCGGACGCGTCGCAGCCGGGCTACGGGACCATCCGGATCCTGCGGCTGCCCAGCAACACCAGCGTGCCCGGACCCTCGCAGATCGCGAACAACTTCGGCCAGGACGCGGACATCCAGAACAAGCTGGTCGCGTTCACCAAGGCCAACTCCCGGGCGGTCTACGGCAACCTGCTCACCCTGCCGGTGGGCGACGGGCTGCTCTACGTCCAGCCGTTGTACGCGCAGCGCAAGACCGGAGCGGCGCTGTACCCGGCGCTGCGCTACGTGCTGGTCTCGTTCGGTGAGCAGGTGGGCATCGGGACGACGTTGGAGGGCGCGCTGAGCGACGTGCTCGGGATCGCCGCACCGCCGAACGAAGGCACCGGCGGCACCGGCGGGGGCACGGGCGGCACCGGCGGCTCGGGCGGCTCGGGCGGCACCGTGTCGAACGACGTCCGAGCCCTGCTCCAGCAGGCCGAGGCGAAGTTCGCCGAGGCGCAGAAGGCGCTGCAGTCCGGCGACCTGGAGGGCTACGCCAAGGCGCAGGGCGCGGCCCGCGACCTGGTCCGACAGGCGCTCGCGGCGGCCGGGAAGACCGGTCCGTCGGCGCGCCCGTCGCCGTCCTCCTCGACGAGCCCGTCCGCGTCCCCGACCGGCTAGCCCCTCCGGCGCCCGGAGCAAGTTCCCGAATTGTTCCGTAGCGCGGGGAGTCGGCGAGTCGTAGATTGCTGGACGTCGAGAAGTACTGCCGACGGCTTCGACCGCCTTGTCGGCCCGGCGGACCCGTGCTTCACCTCCCACCCGCCCCCGGACCGGCACGGTTGCCGACGCAGCGGGGATGTGAGGCACGTGGTCGATCTCTTCGGCTCCGGTCGTGCACGTCGACGCGTCGTCGTCCACGGGGTCGTCCAGGGAGTCGGCTTCCGGCCGTACGTCTACGCGCTCGCCCGGTCGCTCGACCTGGCGGGCGGCGTCTGGAACGACGGGGACGGGGTCGTCGTCGAGGTCGAGGGCGCCCCTGCGGCCGTCGACGCCTTCGGTCGCCGGATCGAGGCGGAGGCGCCCCCGCTCGCGGTCGTCAGCGCGGTGTCGCAGGTCGACGTCCCCGTCGAGGGCGGCACGTCGTTCGTCATCCGGCCGTCCGAGCACGCGACGGGCCGCACGTTCGTCAGCCCCGACGTCAGCATCTGCGACGACTGCCTCACCGACCTGCGGGATCCCGGCAACCGGCGGCACCGCCACCCGTTCGTGACCTGCACGAACTGCGGCCCCCGCTACACGATCACCACGGGGCTGCCCGTGGACCGCGCGCAGACGACGATGGCCGCCTTCGCGCTGTGCGCGGACTGCGCGCGGGAGTACGCCGACCCGGCCGACCGGCGCTTCCACGCGCAGACCATCTGCTGCCCGGCCTGCGGGCCGCGGCTGCGCCTGGTGGGCCCGGCCCGCGAGCCGACCTCCGAGGAGGAGGCCCTCAC
>DASTGV010000218.1:0-5389 GCA_035718765.1 Nocardioidaceae bacterium | reverse complement strand
CGGTCACGTGCTCGCGTCACGGGGGACGACCCTCGCCGAGGCGCTCACCGTCTTCGGCATCTGGAACCGCAACCCCGGCCGCTTCTACGCGGAGGGCCGCGCCTACCACGCCGCGCCGCTGCTGGCGCACCGGACGTTCACCCGCAGCTCCCGCACGATGCGCGCGCACTTCACCCGGCTGCACCACCTCGCCCAGCGGTTCGTGCGGTTCACCCCGGGGACGTCGTTGCGTGGACGGTGGCGCCTGCAGGTCGCCGTCGCCATGCCCGCGCTCTCACGCGGTTCGCACGCGTGGCTGGTCGTCCACCGCCGCAACGGCGGGATCGGGGCCTACCCGGTGCGCCTGACCCGTAGCGGCGACGGGGTGCGGACCGTCGGGTTCGACCGGCGGACGACTGCCTACGTCGAGCTCAGCCTCGTCAACGCCAGCACGCGGTTCCGGTGCGGCCAGCGGACCTACCTGAGCTGTGCGGGGGCGCCTCTCGACGACGCGCTCGTGAGCGGGTACGCCGCGCGCGTCGTGCGCTGACGGGCCGGCTGGGTCGCCGCGGTCCCGTGACCGCTCAGTGCAGCTCGACGAGCAGCAGCGGCCCGCCGTCGTACCGGCCGCCGTCGATCGCGAGCACCAGCCCGTCGGCGTAGGCGAAAGGACCCTCGACCTGCTCGGAGGGCCGGTCGACCAGGCTGCCGATGATGCTGTGCCCGTGCACGATGTGCTCGCCCCCGAGCCGGTCCAGCACGTCGCGCGCGGCCTCGGTGTCGTCGAGGAAGCCGTAGCGGCTGGTGAGTCCGGCGAAGACGTCGAAGTGCTCCTGCGCGTCGTCGCCCGCGAGCAGCCGCGCGACCGTGTCGTTGACCTCCTCGACCGTGCTCCCCCACGCCAGGTAGTCCTGGGTGTCGGAGTGCATCAGCAGGTACTTCCCGCACCGGCCCAGCACGGGCAGTGCCCGTAGCCAGGCGACGTCGTCGTCGGTGAGGCCCTCCTGGTCGTGAGACCGGCCTCCGTTGATCAGCCAGACCTCGGCGAACCGGGTGTCGGGGAACAGGTGGTAGCCGAGCATCAGGGCCTCGTGGTTGCCCATGAGCACCCGGACGGAGTCGGGGGCCTGCTCCTGCAGGGAGCGCACCAGCCGGATCACGCCGATCCCGTCGGGGCCCCGGTCCACGAGGTCCCCGAGCACCCAGAGGCGCGCGTCGCCGCCGGACCAGCGGTCGTCCTCGTCGATCAGCGCGGCGCGAGCCAGCACCTCACGCAGGTCGGCGAGGTGGCCGTGCACGTCGCTGACGACGTAGGTGCTGCCCATGACCGCCATCCAACCAGTCCGGGCGGGCCGCCTCCGCTACCGGGAGACGGCGTGGTGCGTGTCGGTCACCGAGCCGGCATCGTGCTCCTCGGCCGCGAGGCCGACGAGCGCCAGGCAGGCAACGACGATGACGACCAGGAACCACGGGCCTCGCTGCATGGGTCCGAAGGTAGCAAAGAGCCCGTGACGAGCTCAGGAGGCGAGCCGCTTGAGCGCCGAGAGCACCACGGCGCGGTCGGTGGTGCTCCACATCGGCGGCAGCGAGGCCCGCAGGAAGCCGCCGTAGCGGGCGGTCACCACCCGCGGGTCGAGGATCGCCACGACCCCCCGGTCGGTGGTGGTGCGGATCAGCCGGCCGCTGCCCTGGGCGAGCAGCAGCGCCGCGTGGGTGGCCGCGACCTGCATGAAGCCGTTGCCACCGGCCTGGTCGGCGGCCCGCTGCCGCGCCGACATGAGCGGGTCGTCGGGGCGCGGGAACGGGATCCGGTCGATGAGCACGAGCTGGCAGGTGTCGCCGGGCACGTCGAGGCCCTGCCACAGGCTGAGCGTGCCGAACAGGCAGGCGTGCGGGTCCTCGACGAACAGCCGGGCGAGCTCGGGCAGCTGCGCCTCGCCCTGGGCCAGGATCGTCAGGTGCGGCAGCCGCTCGCGGGCCGCCTCGGCCGCCGCCTCGGCCGCGCGCCGGCTGGAGAACAGCCCCAGGGTGCGGCCGTCGGCGGCGTCCACGAGGTCGACGATCTCGTCGATCTGCGCAGCGCCGAGCCCGTCGCGGCCGGGCGGGGGCAGGTGGCGGGCGACGTACAGGATGCCCTGGTGGGGGTAGTCGAAGGGTGAGCCGACGTCGATGCCGCGCCACGGCTCGACGCCCTCGACCCGCTCGGCGGGTTCCTGGGGGGCCTCGGACATGGAGTGGTCGACGCGCTCGCTGGGCTTGAGGCCCAGGGACGTGGCGACCGAGCTGAAGTCGCCGCCGAGCATCAGGGTCGCGCTGGTGAGCACGACGGTCTTCTCGGCCAGCAGCTTGTCGCGCAAGGGGCCCCACACCTGCAAGGGAGCGACGCAGAGCAGGTCGCCGCCGCGGTTGCGCTCCCGCTCGGCCAGCCAGAGCACGTCGGCGTCGGAGCCGGCCGCCATCCGCTCGCTGTTCTTGAAGATCTCCTGCACCGAGCCGCGGGCCTGGGTGCGGCCGGGGTCGCCCTCCCCCTCGGCGGACTCCTTCGGGAACGCGGAGATCAGCGCCCGGGACGCGTCGCGGACCAGCTGGAGCGCGTCGGAGAGCGCGGTCGACGGCCGGTCGATGCGACCCGGCGGGGTCTCGTCGAACGCGGCCCGCAGCGCCTCGGCGGCGTCGGCGAGGTCGTCGGCCTCGGTGCCCTCGACGTGCCGCTGCGACCGGCGTGCGGCCCGCTCCACCTCGGGCACGGACAGCTCGTCGGTGGCCGCCTGGGTCACCCGGGCGGACAGCTCGTGGGCCTCGTCGATCACCACGACGTCGTACTCGGGGATCATCGGCACGCCCTCGATCGCGTCGATCGCGAGCAGCGAGTGGTTGGTGACGATCAGCTGGGAGCGGGCGGCCTTCTCCTTGGCGCGCTCGGCGAAGCACTCGTCCGCGAACGGGCACTTGGTCGCCCCCAGGCACTCGCGGTGGTTGACCGAGACCTGCCGCCAGACCCGGTCGGAGTGCTTGGGCGCTGAGTCCCGGTCGCCCGCACCCTTGACCTCGGTCTGCTCCTCGGCCCAGGCCCGCAGGGCGAGCACCTCGCTGCCCATCGACCCCTCGGGCAGGTCGACCAGCGCGCCCTGGTCGTCTGGCACCCCCTCGCGGATCCGGTGCAGGCAGGCGTAGTTGGAGCGGCCCTTGAGCACGGCGTACGTCGGCTTGGTGTGCAGCACGTGGTCGGCGGCCTCGACCAGGGCCGGGATGTCGCGCTCGACCAGCTGGTGCTGGAGGGCGAGCGTGGCGGTGGCGACGACCACCCGGCGGTCGTGCAGCAGGGCGGGGACGAGGTAGCCCAGCGACTTGCCGGTGCCGGTGCCGGCCTGGACCAGCAGGTGCTCGTGGGCCGTCATGGCCCGGGCGACGGCGTCGGCCATCTGGATCTGGCCCGGCCGCTCCTGCCCGCCGAGCGCCTCCACCGCGGCCGCCAGCACCTCGCGCACGCGGGAGGTCGGGGGGCTGGCGGTGTCGGGCACCGGAGAACCCTACCCACTACCGCCGACCGTCCGGGTCCTCCTCCACAGCCAGCCGCAGGAACGACATCGCGGGCATGGGCAGCGCGAACGTCACCTCGACGGTGCCGTCGTCCCCGGCGGGGAGCTCCCGCGGGTCCTCGAGCGCCTCCAGCCGGTCGGCCTCGCGCAGGGCCGCCCACTGGGCGTCGTCGGGCCAGGGCTGGGCGCCGTCGCGCAGCGCCGCCCAGGTGCCGGCGACGTTGGAGTGGTCGGCGTCGACGCGCTCGTGCGTCAGGGTGTACGTCGTCCCGGGCGCGAGCCCCGTGACCCGGACGGTGACGACCCGGTCGTGCGGGGCCGAGCCGGCCGCCTTGGACTGGTCGAGGGTCAGGTTCCAGACCAGCACCGAGACGTCGCCCGCCTCGGAGGAGGTGGCGAGCGCCTCGACCAGGGAGCCGCCGCCGTCGCCGGTGACCGTGGCCGGCAGCCGCCGGTCGTCGAGCCGCTCCAGCAGCGCGAGCGCCCACCAGCGGGGCTTGCGCAGCTCGCCGATGGTGCGGAGCCCGAAGCCGCCGTGCAGCAGCTCCGGCGGGCGGCCGAGCTCCTCGAAGTGGTCGGAGACGACCCAGTAGGACAGCGCCTCGATCCGGCCCATCGCGGAGGCCATCCCGCGGAGCAGGAAGACCCCGGAGAACACCGCGTCGCTGACCTCGTAGAAGTGCGTCGGGGTGACGCCCCACTCGGTCCACCAGATCGGGGTGCCCGCGCGGTCGTAGCGGGCCAGCGAGGGCCGGAAGTCCAGCGGCGGGCTGCCGTAGGTGTGCGTGGTGACGAAGTCGACCGGGGCGCCGGACTCCTGCACGTGCGCGAGCAGCTCCTCGACCCAGCCGGCGGCGGCGGTCGACGGGCCGCCGACGAGCAGCCGGTCGTCGACGGCGCGCACGGCGGCGGCGGTCACGTCGTAGAGCCGGTGCCACTCGTCGAGGGACCCGGACCAGAACACCTCGAGGTTCGCCTCGTTCCACACCTCGAAGGACCAGTGCTCACGCACCTCGTCGAGGCCGTACCGGTCCACGACGTGCTGGACGAGGTCGCGGACCAGGTCGTGCCAGCGGTCCCAGTCCTTGGGCGGCGACACGATCGCGGCGTAGTCGAAGACCTTCTTCGTCGGGTCGCTCGCCAGGTCGTGCGGCATGAAGGAGAGCTCCACGACCGGGTGCAGCCCGAGCGAGCGGATGTGGTCGTAGACCCGGTCCACGCCGGTGAAGTCGTGCACCGGCTCGCCGTCGACCTCGCGGTAGACGCCGAGGTCGTCGCAGAGGATGCCGTGCGCCCGCACGGCCGCCACCCCGAGCTCGTCGTGGGCCGCCTTCAGCGCGCTCGACAGCTCCTCGCCGATCACCCGGCCGCCGGTGGTGTCGGTCGAGACGGCGTGCGAGAGGTGCTCGCTGCCGATCATCGGCCGCCACGGCCGGTCGAGCTCGCCGTCGTCCCCGGCGGCGTCGACCGCGACCGTCACCGGCCCGGCGTCGTCCAGTGACGCGGCGGCCACGCGGGAGGAGGGCGCGCCCTGCACGGACACGTCCGACAGCGCGGCCACCGCGTAGTACCGCTCCTCCCCCACGGTGCCGGTGGTGTCGACGTACGGCGGGTGCGGGACCGCGAGCACGTCGCGGCCGTGGTGGTCGAGCGGCTCGAGGTCACCGTCGGCCGTCGAGGACACGTAGACCTGGTAGCCGACCGCGCCGGGTACGGCGTCCCACGTCAGCGTGACCTGGTGGCCGCCGGCCTCGGCGACCAGCCCGGTGGGCGGGTCGAGCCGAGGGGCGGCACCGACGGCGTCGTCGCTGCGCAGCCCGATCCGGTTCTCCCAGTCGGTGCGTGCGGAAGCCTGGGTCACTGGCCGTTCT
>DASTGV010000217.1:0-6368 GCA_035718765.1 Nocardioidaceae bacterium | reverse complement strand
TTCAGGTCGTGGATGAGCTGCGCCAGGTCCTCGATCGAGTAGATGTCGTGGTGCGGCGGCGGTGAGATCAGCCCCACGCCGGGCGTGGAGTGCCGGGTCTTCGCCACCCACGGGTACACCTTGTGCCCGGGCAGCTGGCCGCCCTCGCCGGGCTTCGCGCCCTGGGCCATCTTGATCTGGATGTCGGTGGAGTTGGTGAGGTACTCCGACGTGACGCCGAACCGGCCGGACGCCACCTGCTTGATGGCGCTGCGCCGCTCGGGGTCGTACAGGCGGTCGGGGTCCTCCCCGCCCTCACCGGTGTTCGACTTGCCGCCCAGCCGGTTCATCGCGATCGCGAGCGTCTCGTGCGACTCCTGGCTGATCGAGCCGTAGGACATCGCGCCGGTGGAGAACCGCTTGACGATCTCCGAGACCGGCTCGACCTCCTCGATCGGGATGGGCTCCCGCTCGCCCTCGCGCAGCTTGAACAGCCCGCGCAGCGTCATCAGCCGCTCGGACTGCTCGTTCACCCGCGCGGTGTACTGCTTGAAGACGTCGTAGCGGCCGCTGCGGGTCGAGTGCTGCAGCCGGAACACCGTCTCGGGGTCGAACAGGTGCGGCTCGCCCTCGCGGCGCCACTGGTACTCCCCGCCGATCTCCAGCGACCGGTGCGCGGGCGGCAGACCGTCCACCGGGTAGGCCGTGCGGTGCCGGCGGGCGACCTCCTCGGCGATGGTGTCGATGTCGACGCCGCCGAGCTTGCTGGTGGTGCCCGTGAAGTAGCGGTCCACCAGCGGCTGGGCCAGGCCGACCGCCTCGAAGATCTGGGCGCCGGTGTACGACGCGACCGTCGACACGCCCATCTTGCTCATCACCTTGAGCACGCCCTTGCCGAGCGACTTCACGAGGTTCTTGACCGCGACCTCGGGCTCCTTGTCGACGTAGTAGCCGTCGCGGGCCAGGTCCTCGACGGTCTCCATCGCGAGGTAGGGGTTGACCGCGGCCGCGCCGTACCCCATGAGCAGGGCCACGTGGTGCACCTCGCGCACGTCGCCGGCCTCGATGACCAGGCCGACCTGCGTGCGGGTCTTCTCGCGCACCAGGTGGTGGTGGACGGCGCCGGTGAGCAGCAGCGACGGGATCGGCGCGAGCTCGGCCGTCGAGTGCCGGTCGGACAGCACGATGATCCGGGCGCCCTCGGCGATCGCGGCCGACACCTCGGCGCAGACCTGGTCGATCCGGTCGGCCAGGGCCTGGCCGCCGCCCTCGACGTCGTAGAGGCCGCGGGACACGTGCGTGGCGTAGCCGGGCAGGTCCCCGTCGCGGTTGATGTGCCGGATCTTGGCGAGCTCGTCGTTGGTGATGACCGGGAACGGCAGCACCAGCTGGCGGCAGGACGCCGGCGTCGGCTCGAGCAGGTTCGCCTCGGGGCCGATGGTGCCCGACAGCGACGTGACCAGCTCCTCGCGGATCGCGTCGAGCGGCGGGTTCGTCACCTGGGCGAACAGCTGCGCGAAGTAGTCGAACAGCAGCCGCGGGCGGTCCGAGAGCGCCGCGATCGGGGTGTCGGTGCCCATCGACCCGATCGGCTCGGCGCCGGTCCTGGCCATCGGCGTGAGCAGGACCCGCTTCTCCTCCTCGGTGTAGCCGAAGATCTGCTGGCGGCGGGTCACGGAGGCGTGCGTGTGCACGATGTGCTCACGGTCGGGCAGGTCCTCGAAGCGGACGATGCCGGCGTGCAGCCACTCGTCGTAGGGGTGCTCGGCGGCGAGCTCGCCCTTGATCTCCTCGTCCTCGATGATCCGGTGCTCGTGGGTGTCCACGAGGAACATCCGGCCCGGCTGGAGCCGGCCCTTGCGGACCACCGTGGCCGGGTCGATGTCGAGCACGCCGACCTCGGAGGCGAGCACGACCAGGCCGTCGTCGGTCACCCAGTAGCGGGAGGGCCGCAGGCCGTTGCGGTCGAGCACGGCGCCGACCTGGGTGCCGTCGGTGAACACCACGCAGGCGGGGCCGTCCCACGGCTCCATCATCGAGGCGTGGAACTCGTAGAAGGCCCGGCGGGCGGGGTCCATCTCGGCGTGGTTCTCCCACGCCTCCGGGATCATCATCAGCACCGAGTGCGGCAGGGTGCGGCCGCCGAGGTGCAGCAGCTCGAGCACCTCGTCGAACGACGCGGAGTCCGAGGCGCCGGGCGTGCAGATCGGGAACAGCCGGTCCAGGTCGCCGGGGATCAGGTCGCTGGCCAGCAGCGCCTCGCGGGCCCGCATCCAGTTGCGGTTGCCCATCACCGTGTTGATCTCGCCGTTGTGCGCGATGAACCGGAACGGGTGCGACAGCGGCCAGCTCGGGAAGGTGTTCGTCGAGAACCGGGAGTGCACGACCGCGACGGCCGACTCGACCCGCTCGTCGACCAGGTCGGGGTAGAAGTGGTCGAGCTGGTCGGTGGTCAGCATGCCCTTGTAGGCGATGGTGCGCGACGACAGCGACGGGAAGTAGACGTCGGTCTCACGCTCGGCGCGCTTGCGCAGGCAGAAGGCCAGCCGCTCCAGCGCCACCCCGACGAGGCGGCCGCTGGACGCGGCGACGAACAGCTGGCTGAACGTCGGCATCACGCTGATCGCGGTGGCGCCCAGCGACGACGGGTCGGTGGGCACGTCGCGCCAGCCCAGGACGGTCAGGCCCTCCTCGGCGGCGATCTCCTCGATGCGGCGCCGGGTCTTGGTGACCTCGCCGTCGTCGCCGGGCAGGAAGGCGGTGCCGACGGCGTACGCGTGGGGCTGCGGGAGCTCGAAGTCGACGACGGCCCGGAAGAACCGGTCCGGGACGCCGAGCAGGATGCCCGCGCCGTCACCGGAGTCCGGCTCGGCGCCGGTCGCGCCGCGGTGCTCCAGGTTGCGGAGCGCGGTGATCGCCTTGGCGACGATGTCATGGCTGGCCTGGCCGGTCAGGGTCGCGACGAAAGCGACACCACAAGCGTCGTGCTCGTGGTGTCCGTCGTAGAGCCCCTGGGGCGGCGGGAACCCGTGCATGCGGCATTCCTCCCGTCGTCGTGTGCACCCACGCGGGTGACCGCCGGGGAGGCGGCACCGGGTGCCTCTCATGCATGAATGCAGGGGACGACATTGGCCCGTGCGAAGGTGGTCAGACTACAACACAGTAGCCACGCTCAGCTCGGCCGGCGAGACGGATGGCTCACACTCCGGACGCTCCCGAGCGACACCCGCCACAGCGGCACGCGGCCCCGGTCAGCCGATCCCGGCGCCGCCGACCAGGCTGCCGAACAGGTACGTGAGGCCGGCCGCCGCCGCACCCAGGACCGTCTGCCGCAGGCCGCCGTACCACCAGGACCGGCTGGTCACCTGGGTGACCACGGCGCCGCACAGGAAGAGGGCGGCCAGGGTCACCAGCAGGCCGGGCAGCAGCGAGCCCGCGCCGAGCAGGTAGGGCAGCACCGGGACCATCGCGCCGACCGCGAAGGACAGGAACGACGACACGGCCGCGGTCATGGGCGAGGCCAGGTCGTGGGGGTCGACGCCGAGCTCCTCGCGGGCGTGCACCGTGACGGCGTTGTCCACGTCGACGTGGATCTGCCGGGCCACCTCGCGCGCCAGCTCCGGGTCGAGCCCCTTCTCGACGTACATCTGGGCCAGCTCGTCGGTCTCCGCGACCGGGTTGGCGATGATCTCCCGGCGCTCCTTGTCGATCTCGCGCTGCGCGGCCTCGGACTGGCTGGCGACCGAGGTGTACTCCCCCGCCGCCATCGAGAACGCGCCGGCCGCCAGGCCGGCCAGCCCGGCCAGCACCACCGCGGTCGAGTCGGTGTGGTCCCGGGTGCCGCCCGCGACGCCGGCGATCAGCGCCAGGTTCGAGACCAGGCCGTCCATCGCCCCGAAGACCGCGGGACGCAGCCAGCCGCCCGTCACGTCGGGGTGCTCGTGCTGGATCTCGGGGACGTCGGGGGTGAGGGACTCCGTGGTCATGCGGGGCAAACTACCGATCGGCCGAGGCTATTTCATCGAAGGGAAGGCTCACCTGTCCTGCGCGCGCTCCTCGACGGCGGGCTGCTCGGAAGGACCGTGCCCCTCGCGCCAGACGGTCTCCTCGCGGCCCTTGCGGATCCGGCCGACGACGACGAAGTAGGTGGTGGCGAGCAGGAACACCACGATCGAGGTCCACACGTTGAGCCGCAGCCCGAACACGTCGTTGGCCTCGACCGCGTCGATGCGGAGGTACTCGATCCAGGCACGGCCGGCGGTGTAGCCCATGACGTAGAGGGCGAAGGCGCGGCCGTGCCCCAGGCGGAAGCGCCGGTCGGCCCAGAGCACCAGGGCCGCGACCCCGAGGTCCCAGCCGAACTCGTAGAGGAAGGTCGGGTGGAAGGTCTCGTACCTCTGGTACTGCGGCGCCAGGGACTCGCGGTGCCGGGCGTCGATCTGCAGCCCCCACGGGAGCGTGGTCGGCTTGCCGTAGAGCTCCTGGTTGAACCAGTTGCCCCACCGGCCGATGGCCTGCGCGATCACGATGCCGGGTGCGAGCGCGTCCGCGAGCGGCGGGAAGCGCAGGCCCATCCGGCGGGCGCCGATGTAGGCACCGACGCCGCCCAGCGCGATCGCCCCCCAGATGCCGAGGCCGCCCTGCCAGACGTAGAGCGCCTTGATCGGCTGGCCGCCCTCCCCGAAGTAGTTCTTCGGGTCGGTGATCACGTGGTAGAGCCGGCCGCCGACGAGACCGAACGGGACGGCCCAGATCGCGATGTCCGCGACCTGGCCGCGGACGCCGCCACGGGCCACCCAGCGTCGCTCGCCGAGCCAGATGGTGACGACGACGCCGAGGATGATGCACAGCGCGTAGGCGCGGATCGGGACTGGGCCGAGGTGCCAGACGCCCTGGCCGGGACTGGGGATGAACAGCGCGGTCACAGGCCGGGCACCTTGTCGTCGAGGATCGTGGTGATGTCCTGCGCGAGGGACGCGGGGTCGGTGCCCTCGGTCCACACGAACGGCGCCCGCCCGTCGGGCAGGACCCCGACGATCTGGGTGCCGTGCGCGACGTCGTAGCCGCCGGACGGGAGCTTCGCGCCCTTCTCGATGGGGACGTCGAACGCCTTGCCCAGCCGGACGATCGTGGGCAGGTCGCCGGTCAGCCCGTCGAAGGACGGGTCGAACCGGTGGACGTAGGCCCGCAGGGTGCGGGAGTCGTCGCGGGCCGGGTCGGTGGTGACGAACTCCATCTGCACCTTGGCCCGCTGCGCCGGGTCGAGGCGGGTCAGCGACGAGGCGATGTTGGCCATCACCACCTGGCAGATGTCCGGGCAGTGCGTGTAGCCGAAGAACACCAGGGTCAACGGCTTCTTCGCGTCGGTGGCGAGGTCGTAGGGCCGGCCGGCGGCGTCCTTCAGCGTGAGGTCGGGGACGGCGTACGGCTTCGGCAGCACCACGCCGTTGAGGCCGTCGTCGTCCTGGATGCTGACGTGGGCGACCGGCTTCCCGTTCGACGCGTCCGAGCCGGCGCCGCAGCCGGCGAGCACCACGGCGAGGGCGACCCCCCCGAGGGCGGCGGGGAGCCTACGCACGGCGGACCCCGTCGGCGAGGTCGCGGGTCAGCTCGGCCAGCGAGGTGAGACCGGCAGACCGGTCGCCGCCGGCGTCGAGCAGCCGCCGCACGAACGCGGAGCCGACGATCACGCCGTCGGCGTACGCCGCCACCTCGGCCGCCTGGTCGCCGTTGGAGACGCCCAGACCCACGCACACGGGCAGGTCGGTGACGGCTCGCGTGCGGGCGACGAGCGGGCCGGCCAGGTCGCTGCTGGACTCCCGGGCGCCGGTGACGCCCATCACCGCGGTCGCGTAGACGAAGCCGCGGCAGGCCTCGACCGTGCGCTTCAGCCGCGCGTCGGTGGAGGACGGGGCCACCAGGAAGATCTTGTCGAGGCCGTGGGCGTCGGCGGCCGCGACCCACTCGTCGGCCTCGTCGGGCACCAGGTCCGGGGTGATCAGGCCGGCTCCCCCGGCGTCGGCGAGGTCGGAGGCGAAGTGCTCGACGCCGTAGCGGACGACCGGGTTCCAGTAGGTCATCACGACGGTCGGGACGCCGGTCGCGGCGACCTCCTCGACGACGCGCAGCACGTCGGTCGTGCGGGTGCCGGCCTCCAGGGCCCGCTGGGCGGCGGCCTGGATCGTGGGGCCGTCCATCACCGGGTCGCTGTAGGGCAGTCCCACCTCGATGACGTCGCAGCCGTGCTCGACCATCGTGCGCAGCGCCTCGACGGACCCGGCGACGTCGGGGAACCCGGCGGGCAGGTAGCCGACCAGCGCGCGGCGGCCCTCGGCCCTCGCTCTCGCGAAGGCGTCGGCGGTGCCGGTCATGCCGGTGCCTCCCCGGTG
>DASTGV010000216.1:0-8902 GCA_035718765.1 Nocardioidaceae bacterium | reverse complement strand
GGTGTTGGCCATCGCGTGCACGGCGGTGAACCCGCCGAGCGCCGCGGCCTGGGTGCCGGTGTCGACGGTCTCGGCGTCCTCGCGGCCGGGCTCGCGCAGGTGCGTGTGCAGGTCGACCAGGCCGGGGAGCGCCACGAGGCCCTCGGCGTCCACGACCTCGGCGCCGTCGGCGGAGAGCCCGGGGCCGATGTCGGCGATCACGCCGTCGGACAGCAGCAGGTCGGTCGGGTCGCCGCCGAGGATCCGGGCGCCCCTGATCAGGTAGGTGGTCATTCGGGGTCCCCTCGGAAGCATGAACGGAGTGAGCGCAGCGAGCGCAGAGAGTGCTTTCGTGGGGTGATCAAAGGTTCGCCCCTTCCGACGTACCGACGGCGGGTTCGCTGCCGCCGAGCAGGAGGTAGAGCACGGCCATCCGGACGGCGACCCCGTTGGTCACCTGCTCGACGATCACCGAGCGGTGCGAGTCGGCGACGTCCGCGGTGATCTCCATGCCGCGGATCATCGGGCCGGGGTGCATCACGATCGTGTGGTCCTGCAGGGTGTCCATCCGCCGGCCGTCGAGGCCGTAGCGGCGGGAGTACTCCCGCACCGTCGGGAAGAACGCGGCGTTCATCCGCTCGCGCTGCACCCGCAGCATCATCACCACGTCGGCCTTCGGCAGCACGCCGTCGAGGTCGTAGGACGTCTCGACGTCCCAGCCCTCGACCCCGACCGGCAGCAGGGTCGGCGGCGCGACGAGGGTGACCTCGGCACCGAGGGTCTTCAGCAGCAGCGCGTTGGACCGGGCCACCCGGCTGTGCAGCACGTCGCCGACGATCGCGACCCGGCGGCCGTCGAGGTTGCCGAGGTGCCGCCACATCGTGAACGCGTCCAGCAGCGCCTGGGTGGGGTGCTCGTGGGTGCCGTCGCCGGCGTTGACCACGCTGGACTTCGACCAGCCGGCGTTGGCGAGCAGGTGCGGCGCCCCGGAGGCCCAGTGGCGTACGACGACCGCGTCGGCGCCCATCGCCTCGAGGGTGAGCGAGGTGTCCTTGAGGCTCTCGCCCTTCGACAGCGACGAGCCCTTGGCGGAGAAGTTGATGACGTCGGCGGAGAGCCGCTTGGCGGCTGCCTCGAACGAGATGCGGGTGCGGGTGGAGTCCTCGAAGAAGAGGTTCACGACCGTGCGGCCGCGCAGCGCCGGCAGCTTCTTGATCGGCCGGTCCGCGAGCGACCGCAGCTCCTCGGCGGTCTGCAGGATGAGCTCGGCGTCGTCCCGGGTCAGGTCCGCGGCGCTCAACAGGTGTCGCTTCATCGGGCGTCCTCCTCGGTGGAGGCACCCGCGGCCGCGGCGCCTCCTGCGATGGTCACGGCGTCCTCGTCGTCGAACTCGGAGAGCCGGACGCGCACGGACTCGACGAGCGAGGTGGGGAGGTTCTTGCCGACGAAGTCGGCCCGGATCGGCAGCTCGCGGTGGCCGCGGTCGACGAGCACCGCCAGCCGGACCGCCTGCGGGCGCCCGACGTCGGCCATCGCGTCCAGTGCCGCGCGGATGGTGCGGCCGGAGAACAGCACGTCGTCGACGAGCACGACGGTCTTGCCGTCGATGCCGCCGTGCGGGATCTCGGTGGGGAGCAGGGTGCGGGCGGGACGCATCCGCAGGTCGTCGCGGTACATCGTCACGTCCAGCGACCCGACCGGGACGTCGTTGCCCTCGACGGCGGCGATCTTGGCGGCGATGCGCCGGGCCAGCGGGACACCGCGGGACGGGATGCCGAGCAGGACCAGGTCGGCGGCGCCCTTGTTGCGCTCGAGGATCTCGTGGGCGATGCGGGTGAGTGCCCGGGAGATGTCGCGGGGGTCCATCACGACCCGGCCGGCGACCCCGGTGTCCGGCTGTGCTGACTGGGCAGGCACGAGCGGCCCAACCTCCTTCTCCGCCTCACGGGACGGCTCGTTAAAGGATGCTGATCGTGGTGAACCCTAACAGCCGGGCCGACCCGCCGACGACCCGACGCGGCCGGGCTACCGGGGAGTGAGACGTTCAGCCCGGATCAGCCGGTGCGCTGCACGGCGAGCACCAGCGGCGACTGCCGCAGGCCCAGCGGGTCGACGTCGAACACCCTGCTGGCGCGCTCGCAGTGACCCTTCAGCGTGCACCGCAGCCAGGCCTCCTTGACCGTGCCGTGGTGCGCCCGGGCCTGCCGGACCAGCGCCAGGAACGTGGTCGGGGTCTCCCAGCGCGGGTCCTGCACCGGGTCGAGGCGACCGAGGAAGGTCCGTCGTACGACGCCGTGCCGGGTGCTCCGCGTGCGCAGCAGGGTGTAGACCGGTCCGCCGGGGTCGGCGGCCCGGTGCCCGAGGGTGAGCACGTGCCGGTCGTCGACGGAGAACCGGCCGACCCGCTCCCCCTCCGGCAGCCACCAGCGCGGACGGCTGCCGCGGGGGTAGGAGCCGACGTAGGTCTCCGCGGTGTCGCCGCGCAGCAGGGCGACGCGGTGCGTCGTGGTGTCCGCGGCGTACGGCTGGTCGCCGGAGTAGGGCGTCACGCGCCGGGTGCGCGGTGTCCACCACACACTGCCCTTGCCGGTGCTCACCAGGGCGCGCACCCGGCCGAGCGCGGCCACCCGGCCGCCGCCCTCGAACGCGTGCGAGGCGACCTCGCCGTCGGCCACCCGCACCACGAGGGTGCGCCGGGCCCCGGCCGTGGAGAGGGCGATCCGCCGGCCGTCTGCCGAGACCGCGTTGAGCGTGGCGTACGACGCCCGCGCGAGCACCCGCGAGCGGCCGAGGGCGTTGACGAACCGGAACGTCGTGGTCGCCGCGAGGTCCGGCTCCTGGTTGACCATGACCCACCCGCCGCGGACGTCGGCGAGCTGGACGAGCAGCCCGGGGAACCGGGCCGCGACCGACCGGGAGCCCTCGTGGATCCGGTGCGAGCGGCGGTCGTAGTAGGCGACGCGCGGGTTCGGCCCACGCGCGGCGGTCCGGGGGTACAGCTCGGTGCGCGGCGCCCGGGCCCGGGCCGCCGTGGCGGGTGCCTCCAGCAGGACGCAGGCGGCCAGCAGGCAGGCCAGGCTCAGCAGGACGGCAACGGCTCGGCGCATCGGCTCTCCCGATCATCCGTGGCGGGGAGCCTCGGACGTTACCGGCGCCGCCGGCCGGGGCCGTGGATCTCGGCCCGGAACCGCGGGCGCGTCGCTGGGCACGTTGACCACGTGGTTGCCTGCTGCGCGCCGGCAAGCACTTGGTCGACGCACCCTAGGCTTGCGCCCGTGCAGATCGTGACGGCGGCCGACCGCCCGGACCTCGACGAGCAGGCGGGCGCGGCCTTCCGGGAGAAGTGGCCGGAGTTCATCTTCCACGACGCGGTGGCGCCGGTGTACATGCCCCGCGTCGAGGAGTACTTCGCCCGCTACAACATCTTCGTGCTCGACGACGGCGCCGTCGTGGCCGGCGGGTGGGGCGTGCCGTTCGCGTGGGACGGGGCCGTGGAGCACCTTCCCGACGGGTACGACGCGGCGCTCGCGCGGGCGGTCGAGGGCCGTGAGGCGGGCACCCCGGCCACCACGCTGAGCTTCATGGCCGCGGCCGTGGCCCGCTCGCACGACCGGCGCGGCCTGGCCTCGGTGGTGCTCGAGGAGCTCACCCGGCGGGCGGTCGAGGACGGCCTGGTGCACGTGGTCGCCCCGCTGCGGCCGACCTGGAAGCACCGCTACCCGCTGGTGCCCATGGCGGAGTACGCCGGCTGGGTGCGCGACGACGGGCTCTCGGTGGACCCGTGGATCCGCACGCACCAGCGGATGGGGGCCGAGGTGCTGGGGCCGGCTCCGCGCTCCATGGTCATCGAGGGGAACGTCGCCGAGTGGGAGACCTGGGCGGACATGGCCTTCCCGGTGAGCGGCGACTACGTGGTCCCGGACGCGCTGAACCTCGTGCACGTCGACTGCGAGCAGGACCGGGCGGTCTACGTCGAGGAGAACCTCTGGGTCCGGCACCGCTGAGCACGACGGCGGCTACCGGTTCAGCCGCTCCCAGCCCCGGCGCGGCGCGTGGCTGCCGAGCTGCCGGTCGTCGCGGCTGCGGTAGACGATGTACGGACGGGTGAGGTAGCCCACCGGCGCGCTGAACACGTGCACCAGGCGGGTGAACGGCCACAGCGCGAACAGGAGCATCGCCACCAGCCCGTGCACCTGGAAGCTGAGCGGCGCCTCGGCCATCAGGTCGGGGTGCAGGTCGAACCGGAAGATGCCGCGGAACCACACCGAGACCGACTCGCGGTAGTCGAAGTGGGCGAAGACGTTCGCTCCCACGGTGTTCCACAGCCCGAGCAGGATCACGGTCGCCAGGACGGCGTACATCAGCTTGTCCATCCGGGTCGTCGCGGAGAACACCGGCCCGACCGTGCGGCGGCGGTAGATGAGGATGGCCAGGCCGACCACGGTCGCGAGGCCCGCGACGGCTCCGACCGACACCGCCAGGAAGTGGTAGAGCCCTTCACTGACCCCGACCGCCTCCGTCCACGACTTCGGGACGCCGAGCCCCATCACGTGGCCCAGGAAGACCGCGAGGATCCCGAAGTGGAACAGCGGGCTGCCGATCCGCAGCAGCCGGTCCTCGTAGAGCTGGGAGGACCGGGTGGTCCAGCCGAACTTGTCGTAGCGGTACCGCCAGACGTGACCGACCACGAACGTGGTCAGGCAGATGTAGGGGACCACGACCCACAGCAGCTCGCTCATCGACGGCCTCCGGGGAAGCCGGGCATCGGCAGGTCCTGCGCGGCGCCGGTCCGCGCCGCCAGCGCGGGGTCGAAGGACGGGCCGGCGTACGGGTCGAGCCCGACCTCCTCCTCCGGCGGTCCCTCGGCCGCCAGCCGGCGTACGGCGTCCCACTCGTCGCCGCGCAGGGGCGGCAGCGTCGCGGCCAGCGCCTCGACCAGGGGAGCCCAGACGGCACCGGAGTCGCGCAGCGACAGCCGGAGCAGCTCGAGCCCGGCGCGGTGGTCGAGCAGCAGGCCCCACCCCAGCTGCTGGTCGACGGTCGCGGCGTACTCCAGCACCACGCAGAGATGGTCCGGGAGCTCGGTCTCGTCCAGCAGGTAGCCCGAGCGCAGGTAGGTCTGCTTGAACCGGAGCAGCGCCACGCCGCGCTTGCGGGTGTCGCCGTGCGCGAAGTAGGTCAGGAAGAGGTTGCAGCGCCGCCGGCTGTCGAAGGTGTCGACGTAGGACGCCTGCAGCTCGGTCAGCGGGGTCAGCCCGAGCCGGGCGACCGCCTCCCGGATCGGCTCGCCCACGGCGGCCGGCAGCTGCCGGGACGCGTCGCGCAGCAGCGGCAGCCGGTCCAGGAGCCGCTCGTCGGGGTAGTCGAGCAGCAGGGACAGCGACTGCCAGGCGACCGCGAGCTCACCCGGGGGCAGGGGCGGCGCCGGTCGTCTGCGGCTCATGACCGGTCCTCGTCCGCCGCGTCGTCGGGGCGGGGCGGGAACAGCCCCTGCGGGCTGCCCTTGCCGTCCCAGTTGAGCAGGTTGACCCGGGCTCCCTTGTCGCCGGGCGAGGCGACCGTGTCCGCGGTCTGCCGGTCGCGCAGCATCTGGAAGTTCTCGACGGCGATCGGGGTCGGCACCCCGGAGCCCTCGCCGAACGGCCCGGAGCCGCCCATGCCCGGCCCGCCCTCGTAGTCGAGCGCGCACTCGGTGGCGAGCTCCTCCAGCGCGTGCGCCTGCTCGGCGTGGGCCGGCGGGATCACGTAGCGCTCGTCGTACTTGGCCAGCGCGAGCAGCCGGTACATGTCGTACAGCTCCTCCTCGGTCATGCCGACCGACGCCGGGATCGAGGCGTCCGGCTCCCGGCCCAGGTTGATGTCGCGCATGTAGGACCGCATCGCGGCCAGCTGGCGCAGCACCCGGTCGACGGGGGCGACGTCGCCGGCGGTGAACAGCTCGGCGAGGTACTCGACCGGGATCCGCAGCGCGTCGATCGCGGCGAACAGGTTGCGGGGGTCCTCGGCGTCCTCACCGGTGTCGCGGACGACGTCGACGACCGGCGACAGCGGCGGGATGTACCAGACCATCGGCAGGGTGCGGTACTCCGGGTGCAGCGGCAGCGCGACCTTGTACCGGTTGATGAGCGCGTGCACCGGCGAGCGCTGCGCGGCCGTGACCCAGTCGTGCGGGATGCCGGCGCGCTCTGCGGCCCGGACGACCCCCGGGTCGTGCGGATCCAGCAGCACCGAGCGCTGCGCCTCGTAGAGGTCGTGCTCGTCCGGCGTGGTCGCGGCCTCGAGGACGGCGTCCGCGTCGTAGAGCACCAGGCCGATGTAGCGCAGCCGGCCGACACAGGTCTCCGAGCACACCGTCGGCAGGCCGACCTCGATGCGCGGGAAGCAGAACGTGCACTTCTCGGCCTTGCCGGTGCGGTGGTTGAAGTAGACCTTCTTGTAGGGGCAGCCGGACACGCACATCCGCCAGCCGCGGCAGCGGTCCTGGTCGACCAGCACGATGCCGTCCTCGGAGCGCTTGTAGATCGCACCGCTCGGGCACGACGCCGCGCACGACGGGTTCAGGCAGTGCTCGCAGATCCGCGGCAGGTAGAACATGAACGTCTGCTCGAACTCCTCCTTCACCGTGGCGGAGATCTTCTGCAGCACCGGGTCCTTGGCGTACGTCGCCTTGGACCCGCCGAGGTCGTCGTCCCAGTTCGCCGACCACTCGATCTTCATCTCCTTGCCGGAGATCAGCGACCGGGGCCGGGCCACCGGCGTGTGCTCCTGCGCCGGGGCGTCGGTCAGGGTCCTGTAGTCGTACGTCCAGGGCTCGTAGTAGTCCTGGATCGAGGGCATCTTCGGGTTGCTGAAGATGGTCGCCAGCTTCTTCAGCCGGCCACCGGCCTTGAGCTTGAGCCGGCCGCGCCGGGTGAGCGTCCAGCCGCCCTGCCAGGTCTCCTGGTCCTCGTAGGTGCGCGGGTAGCCCTGGCCGGGCCGGGTCTCGACGTTGTTGAACCAGACGTACTCGGTGCCGGCCCGGTTGGTCCACGCCTGCTTGCAGGTGACCGAGCAGGTGTGGCAGCCGATGCACTTGTCGAGGTTCATCACCATCGCCATCTGGGCCATGACGCGCAAGGTCACGCCTCCTTGGTCCCGCTCGTCGCGAGCGGCGTCGGGGAGGATGAGCTGCAAGGCGGAGGAGGCGCCGATAGCGGAGCTATCGGCGCCGACGACAACGCAGCAGATCGCCGCCCCGTCGTCGCGCAGCAGAGCATGGACCGAGGAGTCGTGGCCACTAGTACTGGACCTCCTGCGAGCGCCTGCGGATGACGGTGACCTCGTCGCGCTGGTTGCCGGTCGGCCCGAGGTAGTTGAAGGCGAAGGACAGCTGCGCGTAGCCGCCGATCAGGTGGCTCGGCTTGACCAGCAGCCGGGTCAGCGAGTTGTGGATCCCGCCGCGCTTGCCGGACGCCTCCGCCAGCGGTACGTCGATCAGCCGGTCCTGCGCGTGGTGCATGTAGACCGTCCCCTCGGGCATCCGGTGGGACACGATCGCGCGGGCGACGACGACCCCGTTGCGGTTGACCGCCTCGATCCAGTCGTTGTCCTCGACCCCCACCTTCGCGGCGTCCTTGTCGCTCATCCAGATCGTCTGGCCGCCGCGGGACAGCGAGAGCATGAACAGGTTGTCCTGGTACTCCGAGTGGATGGACCACTTGCTGTGCGGGGTCAGGTAGCGGACCGTCACGCTCCGCTCGCCACCGGGCTCCCCCGTCGAGCCGATCTCCGGCTCGCTGAACAGGGCCGCCATGTTCAGCGGGGGCCGGTAGACGGGCAGGCCCTCGCCGAGCTCGGACATCCAGTCGTGGTCGAGGTAGAAGTGCTGCCGGCCGGTGAGCGTGTGCCAGGGCTTGAGCCGCTCGACGTTGATCGTGAACGGGGAGTACCGCCGCCCGCCCGCCTCCGACCCGGACCACTCCGGTGAGGTGATCACCGGGGTCGGCGCGGCCTGGGTGTCGGCGAAGGTGATCTGCTTGCCCTCGTGCTCGGCGGCCAGGTCCGCGAGCCGGGTCCCGGTGCGTCTCTCCAGGGTCCGGAAGCCCTGGGTCGCGAGGTGCCCGTTGGTCGTCCCGGACAGCGCGAGGACCGCCTCGCAGGCGTCCACGTCGCGCCGCAGGGACGGCCGGCCGTCGGCCACTCCCCCGCGCACCGGGCCGTTCTTGGTGCGCAGGTAGTCGACCGCGCCCCGCACGTCGTACGTGACGCCCTTGGTGGTCGTCCCGAGCTTCTCCATCAGCGGGCCGAGCGCCGCCATCTTCGCCGCGACGGCGGTGTAGTCGCGCTCCACCTCGACGATCTTCGGCATCGTCACCCCGGGCACCGGCTCGCACTCGCCGGCCTTCCAGTCCCGGACCACGCCGTGCGGGTTGGCCATCGCGTCGGCGGTGTCGTGCAGCAGCGGCACGGCGACCACGTCCGTGCGGGTGTCGAGGGTGCCGACCGCGAGCTCGGAGAACTTCTCCGCGATGGCCTGCCAGGCGTCCCAGTCGGTCCGGGTCTGCCAGGGCGGGGCGATGGCCGGGTTGAACGAGTGCACGAACGGGTGCATGTCCGTGGTGTTGAGGTCGTGCTTCTCGTACCAGGTGGCGGCGGGCAGGACGATGTCGGAGAACAGCGTCGTGCTGGTCTGCCGGAAGTCCAGGGTCAGCAGCAGGTCGAGCTTCCCCTCGGGGGCCTCCTCGTGCCACACGACGTCCCGGGGCCGGTCGGCCTCGGCGGTCTCGGTGGCGCGCAGCGACGCGTCGGCACCGAGCAGGTGCTTGAGGAAGTACTCGTTGCCCTTGGCCGAGGAGCCCAGCAGGTTGGCCCGCCACACCGACAGGATCCTGGGGAAGTTCTCCGGGGCGTCCGGGTCCTCGCAGGCGAACCGCAGCGCCCCCGA
>DASTGV010000215.1:0-5165 GCA_035718765.1 Nocardioidaceae bacterium | reverse complement strand
CGGCGCGACCGGGACGCAGCCCACGTCGGTCGTCCCCTGGTTCCGGGCGAGCGCTCCGCTGGAGTCGGTGGTGAAGCTGAGCTGGCCGAAGGGGTAGGTGACCTGGTACGTCGAGGACTTGCACAGACCGCCCGTGGCGATCACACGCACGCGCCCGAACGTCATCTGGGTGCCGGGCACGGGGGTCCCGTTGACGAAGCTGCCCTCGAGCGCCATCCGCACGGAGAAGCGCCCGGGCTTCGTGCCCGAGCAGCCCTTGGTGTCCAGGCGACCGGAGTCGACGACCGAGTAGAAGAACTCGCTCGGGAAGTTGGTCGGGAAGCTCAACGCCTTGGCGGGGTCGAACCCCGCGTCGGCGAGGACGACGCAGTTGGTGTCGGCGGCGTCGAGACAGGGGGCCAGCCGCGTGCCGGACGCGTCCTGGTACCAGGTCGGGAACCCGTTGGACGGGTCGAGGACGGTCGCGACATCCGCCGTGATCGCTGCCGAGGCAGGGACCGCCGTGACCAGCGGGGTCAGGCCGGCCACGCCCAGCACGACGGCGAGGGCCACCAGCAACCGGGTGAGACGCCGGCGGGCCGTGGCGCTGCCGCCGGCGGAGGTCGGGGCCCCGACGCTCCCGGGGGCGGGGGTGGGCAGGCTCTGGCTCATGGTGAGGCCTCCTCGGTGCGGTCTGCAGTGCGCCAAAGGAAGCAGCAGCACCTTGGGGAATCCTCGGACGGCGGGCTCCGCACCGAGGCGCGGACGGGTACTACGACCATCGGCCAGTGACGTCCCGGCCGGGCGACGGCCTAGCGTCCCGCCAGAAGGAACCGCACCAGCAAGACGGACGGGTCACCCCCCTCCCCAGGTCGGACGACTGCGCGTCGTCCGGTGGGTGGGTGCCTCGTGGGATGTCGCCCACCCCCCACAGGGCGCCCCCGGGGCCGGATCCCCCAGCTCCGGCCCCGCCGTCGCGCCCTCAGCCCCAGAAGACCCGCTCGACGACCTGCCGGGCCCGCCGGGCGACCCTGAGGTAGTCGTCGACCAGCCGGTCGGACTCGCCCGGAGGGTAGCCGCGGATGTGCGCGACGGCGGCCCGCTCCCGGGTGTCCCGGGGCAGCTGGTCGACCTGCCGGCCACGCACGTGGGTGATCGCGTTGCGCAGCCCGCTCGCCACCCGCCAGGCCTCCGCCAGCGACCGCGCGTCCGTCTGGCTGAGCAGGTCGGCGTCGGCCGCGGCCCGGAGCGCGTCCAGGGTGCGCGTGGTCCGCAGCGCGGGTACGGCGCCGGCGTGCTGCATCTGCAGCAGCTGCACCGTCCACTCCACGTCGGCGAGGCCGCCCCGTCCGAGCTTGAGGTGGGTGGCCGGGTCCGCCCCGCGCGGCAGCCGCTCGTCGTCGACCCGGGCCTTGATCCGACGTATCTCGAGCACGTCGTCGTCGCTGATCCCGTCCACGGGGAACCGCAGCGGGTCGACGAGCTCGGTGAACCGGCGGCAGAGGTCCGCGTCGCCGACCATCGCACTGGCCCGCAGCAGTGCCTGCGCCTCCCAGACCGCGGACCACTGCGCGTAGTAGCGGGCGTAGGACTCGAGCGTGCGCACCAGCGGACCCTGCTTGCCCTCCGGGCGCAGGTCGGCGTCGACGACCAGCGCCGGGTCCGTGCCCGGCAGGGAGAGCAGCCGGCGGAACTCGTTGGCGACGTCGCGGGCCCCGCGTGCCGCGTCCTCGGCGGCCGCGTCCGGCACCGGCTCGTAGACGAACATGACGTCGGCGTCGCTGCCGAAGCCCATCTCGTAGCCGCCGAAGCGGCCCATCGCCACGATTGCGATCCGGGCCGGCAGCGGCGTGCGGCGCTCCGCCTCGATCGCGAGCACCGCGGCGGTCAGCGCACCCTCGAGGGCGGCGGCGGTCATGTCGGTGAGGGCGTAGCCGGTCTCGGCGACGTCGACGAGGTCGAGCAGGTCCGCGACGGCGATCCGGAACAGCTCGCGGCGTCGGATCGCGCGCACCGCGGTGACCGCCTCCACCGGGTCGGTGTGCCGGTGCGCCGCGGCCGTCATCTCCTTCTGCAGCGCCGCCCGGCCCAACGGCTGCAGCGCCTCGTCGGTCGCCAGCATCCGGACGCCCTCGGGTGCCCGCTGGAGCAGGTCGGTGGCGTAGCGGCTGGACGCGAGCACGGTCGCGAGGCGCTGCGCCACCTGGCCCTCGTCGCGCAGGGTCTGGAGGTACCAGTGCGTGGAGCCGAGCGACTCGGAGATCTGCCGGAATCCCCAGAGCCCGGCGTCGGGGTTGGGCGCGTCGGCGAACCACGAGAGCATCGCGGGCAGCAGCGTCCGCTGGATGTTCGCGGTGCGGGACACGCCGCTGGTCAGCGCCTCGAGGTGGCGCAGGGCGCCCTTCGGGTCCTCGTAGCCCAGCGCGGCGAGCTGCTGCTCGGCGGCCTTCGGGGACAGCCGCGCCTGCTCGGGCGGCAGCTTCGCGACGGCGGCCAGCAGCGGCCGGTAGAAGAGCTTCTCGTGCAGCCGGCGCACCTCGCGGCTGTGCCGGCGCCACTCACGGTCGAGCTCGGCGACCGGCTCCTTGACCATCCCCATCGAGCGCCCGAGCCGGCGCAGCGCGGGGTCGTCCTCGGGGAGCACGTGGATGCGGCGCAGCTGCCGCAGCTGCATGCGGTGCTCGAGGGTGCGCAGGAACCGGTACGCCGCGTCCAGCGCGGCACCGTCCTCGCGACCGACGTACCCGCCCCGGGTGAGGTGCGCCAGCGCCGACAGCGTCGTGGGCGCCCGCACCTCCTCGTCGGCCCGGCCGTGCACGAGCTGGAGCAGCTGGACGGCGAACTCGACGTCGCGCAGGCCACCCGACCCGAGCTTGATCTGCCGCCCCGCCTGCGCGGCGGGGAGGTGGTCGAGGACCCGGCGGCGCATCGCCTGCACCTCGGTCACGAAACCCTCGCGCTCCGAGGCCGACCACACCATGGGCGCGACCCGGGCACAGAACTCGCGACCCACGTCGAGTTCCCCGGCGACCGGCCTGGCCTTGAGCAGCGCCTGGAACTCCCACGTCTTCGCCCACCGCTGGTAGTAGCCCTCGTGGCTGGCCAGCGACCGGACCAGCGGGCCGGCCCTGCCCTCCGGCCGCAGCGCCGCGTCGACCGGCCAGATGGTGCCCTCGGCGGTGTGGTCGGAGCAGATGCGCATCAGGTTCGAGGCGAGCTGGGTCGCGGCGCGCAGCGACGCGTGCTCGTCGGCGCCCTCCACCGGCTCGGCCACGAAGATCACGTCCACGTCGCTGACGTAGTTGAGCTCGTGCCCGCCGCACTTGCCCATCGCGATCACCGACAACCTCGTGGCCGCGGCCGTGTGCCCGACCCGCCGGCGGGCGACGGCGAGCGCCGCGTCGAGCGTGCCGGCGGCGAGGTCGGAGAGCTCCGCGGCGACGTCGTCGACGCCGAGGCCGTGCGAGAGGTCGCGGGAGGCGAGCCGCAGCAGCAGGCGGCGGTACTCCACGCGCAGCGCGTCCACGCAGGCGGCGTCCGGCCCCTCGGCCACCGGTACGGCGGAGGTGGGGTCCGCCCCGACGGCCGCGAGCAGGCCGGCCCGCACCGCGTAGGCCGCCGGCCGGGTCGACCCGAGCGCCGGGTCGGTGAGGTCGTGCCAGTGCTCGGGGTGCCGCACCAGGTGGTCGCCGAGGGCGGAGCTGGCACCGAGGACGGCCAGCAGCCGCATCGCGGTGCCCTCGTCGTCGACGAGCTCGCGGAGCAGCGCGTCGCGGTCGGCGACCCGGTCGGCCAGGTCCGCGAGGTAGTCGACCGCCTGGTCGGGGTCGGCCGTGGTCGCGACCATGTGCACGAGCTCCTCGCCCGCGGGTCCGAGCCGGCCGAGGGCCGCGGTGACCCGGGCGACGTCCTCGAAGCCGAGCCGGACCAGCCGACCCGTCGTGGTGCTGACCCGCCCGTCGGTCACCGGCGGGCCACGTCCGGGACGCGCTCGCGACAGGCCGTCGCGAACGCCTCGGCGAGGACCCGCCAGGTGCGGCGCAGCCGGTCGCCGGCGGCCGCCACGTCCTCGACGTAGGCGTCGACGTCGACACCCCGCTCGACGGCGTCGTCACGGTCGTGCACGGCCCACGGCCGGATGATCTCCACGCCGGCCTCCGGGTGCCACTGCACGCCCCAGGCCGCGGAGCCGAACCGGGCCGCCTGCAGCTCGCCGCGGGGGGTGCGCGCCAGAGCGGTCGCGCCGTCCGGCAGCCGGGTGACGACGTCGTTGTTCCACTGCACGGCGGGCGCCTCGTCGAGCGCGGTCACCGGGGCGAGCAGCGGGTCGACGTACGCCTCCGGCGTCCAGCCGACCTCGAGGACACCGATCTGCTGGCCGTGCGGCCCGCGGGCGACCTCACCCCCGAGCGCGACCGCCAGGAGCTGGTGGCCGAGGCAGATGCCGAGCACCGGGGTGCCGGTGGCGACTGCCGTCCGGCACAGGTCCTTCACCTCGGTGAGCCACGGGTGGGCGGCGTCGTCGTAGGCGCCCATCTCCCCGCCCAGCACCACCATCCCGGCGTGCCCGCGCAGGTCGCGCGGCAGCGCGTCGCCGGCGTAGGGGCGGCGTACGTCGACCACGAGACCGGCCTCGGCCAGCCACTCCCCCATCCATCCGGGAGGGCACTGGGCCTCGTGCTCGACGACCAGCAGCGGGGGGGTGCTCACCCGGCGAATCTATCGCCCGGCCCGGCCCTCCGCCGTGGGCGCCCGCCGGGCGGCTGCGGCGGCCACGGTCAGCAGGAGCGCGGGCGCCAGCGCGGCGGCGAACGGGTGGTGGACGAACGCGAGGACCCCCGCGGCGAGGACGCCGAGCAGCCCGGCCGCGAGCGCCCAGTCCGCGGCGTGCGGCTGCTGCCGCACGGAGCGCCGCAGGGCGACGGCCGCGACGGCGCCGGGGACCCCGACCAGGACCAGCAGGGCGAGCCCGATCATGGTGCCGACCCCGTCGAGGAGCTCACCGCTCCGCGCGGCGTCCTGGCCGATGAAGGCGAACGCGAACAGCACGCCCGCCACGCCGAGCGCGAGGACGAGGCCCAGGAACGTCTGCAGCAGCCGGTCGACGGCACGGAAGGTCATGCCCCCAGCGTCGGCCGGCACGCCGGGCCGCACATCCGTGCAGGTACTCAGAGCAGCGGCAGCAT
>DASTGV010000214.1:0-23170 GCA_035718765.1 Nocardioidaceae bacterium | reverse complement strand
ACCCGCGCCGGCCACGCACGAACGTCGCGTCGCGCCCGTCCCCGTGCCGCCGCCCGCACACCCCCGGCCGACCCGGCCCATCACCGACGAGGCGACCTCGGACGACGCGGCGACGACCGGGAGGCACCACCGGCCCGCGGGCCGGCCCACCGGAGCGGCCACGGCACCCACCGGACCGGCGACGCAGCCGCGGTCGACGTCCCCGGTCGCGCCGCCCACCCGCCGTACCCACGACGCGGACGAGCCCCGGCACCGGGCGGACGACCCCACGCGCGACCGGTCCGGCGACGACGACGGGCAGCCGATCGGGCCGTCCGGTGACCGGACCGGCGACGGTTCCGACGGCACCGACGGCAGCGCCGACGTGACCGAGCCCGGAGACGGCACCGAGAGCACCGACGGGACCACCGACGCCACCGCCACCGACACCGTGCGTCCCGACGACGGCACGGCCGGCGAGGACGGCATCAGCGACGACTGACCCCCCGCCCGAGGGGGTAGGAAGTGCTCATGGACCAACGCACCCTGGGCAGGACCGGACGCACCGTCTCCGTCGTGGGACTCGGCACGTGGCAGCTCGGCGCCGACTGGGGTGACGTCTCGGAGGCGGACGCCCGGGCGGTTCTCGAGGCGTCCGCGGAGGCCGGCGTCACCTTCTTCGACACCGCCGACGTCTACGGCGACGGCCGCAGCGAGACTGTCATCGGCGGCTTCCTCGCCGACCACCCGGACGCCGGGATCACGGTCGCGACCAAGATGGGCCGGCGCGCGGAGCAGGTCCCGGAGAGCTACGTGCTCGACAACTTCCGGAGCTGGACCGACCGGTCGCGCCGCAACCTGGGCGTGGACACCCTCGACCTCGTGCAGCTGCACTGCCCGCCCACGTCGGTGTACTCCGACGACGCCGTGTACGACGCCCTCGACACCCTGGTCGAGGACGGGGCCGTGGCGGCGTACGGCGTGAGCGTCGAGAAGGTCGAGGAGGCCCTGGCCGCGATCGCGCGGCCGCACGTGGCGACCGTGCAGATCATCGCCAACGCGTTCCGGCTCAAGCCGCTCGAGCAGGTGTTCCCGGCCGCCGCCGAGGCGGGCGTCGGCATCATCGTCCGGGTGCCGCTCGCCTCCGGCCTGCTGAGCGGGAAGTACGACGCCGGGACCACCTTCGCCGCCGACGACCACCGGTCCTACAACCGGGACGGCAGCGCGTTCGACGTCGGGGAGACGTTCTCCGGCGTCGACTTCGAGACGGGCCTCGTCGCGGCCGAGGAGTTCGGCCGGCTGGTCCGGGACCTCGCCCCGGAGGGCACCACCTCCGCGCAGGCCGCGATCGCGTGGCTCTGCCAGCAGCCGGCGGTGTCCTCGGTGATCCCCGGGGCGCGCAACGTCGAGCAGGCCCGCAGCAACGCCGCGGCCGGGGACGTGCCGCCGCTCGGCGACTCGTTCGACGCAGGCGTGCACCGGATCTACGACGCGCACCTGCGGGAGTCCATCCACCCCCGCTGGTGACGGGAGGAACCGGGCGCGAACCGGGCATTCGTGAGGCCCCATCCGGGCAGGTGACCGGCGCCACAGACCTTGGAACGGTCCAATACCGCCGGCCCGACCTTGTGAGTACATTCACCAGCACCCGCCGATCCACGGGGTTGATCCGGCGTCCGGCGGGTGATGCAGGAAGGCTTCCCCTGCCGCAACGATGCGGCGATCTCAACTTCATAACCCGACTCCACGAACCACAGACGTCGCCGACGCCCGTGGCCGTCCGTCGTTCCGGCAGCAGCGCCGCGGCCGGTCCCGGACGCGAGCAGCGCGAGAGGAAACCGGTGAGCATGACCGCCGACACCACCCAGCAGACCGCTCCCACGACCCACGAGGGCATCCTCTCCTGGGTCACCGAGATCGCCGAGCTCACCCAGCCGGACCGCGTGCACTGGTGCACCGGCTCGGACGCGGAGTGGACCGAGCTGACCGACTTCCTCGTCTCCACCGGGACCTTCACCCGGCTCAACGAGGAGAAGAAGCCGAACTCCTTCTACGCGGCCTCCGACCCCACCGACGTGGCGCGGGTCGAGGACCGCACGTTCATCTGCAGCGTCGAGGAGAAGGACGCCGGGCCCACCAACAACTGGATGGACCCGCAGGAGATGAAGGCGATCATGACCGACCTCTACCGCGGGTGCATGCGGGGTCGGACCATGTACGTCGTCCCGTTCGTGATGGGCCACCTCGAGGCCGAGCACCCGATGTTCGGCATCGAGATCACCGACTCGGCCTACGTGGTCGCCTCGATGCGCGTGATGGCCCGGATGGGCTCGCACGTGCTGCGCCGCATCGAGGAGCTCGCCGCCGCCCACGAAGAGGTGCACTGGGTGCCCGCGCTGCACTCGGTCGGGATGCCGCTCGAGCCGGGCCAGGCCGACGTGCCGTGGCCCTGCAACGACACGAAGTACATCGTGCAGTTCCCCGAGGAGCGCGCGATCTGGTCCTACGGCTCCGGCTACGGCGGCAACGCGCTGCTCGGCAAGAAGTGCTACGCGCTGCGGATCGCCAGCGTGATGGCCCGCGACGAGGGCTGGCTCGCCGAGCACATGCTGATCCTCAAGCTGACCAGCCCCGAGGGCGTCACCAAGTACGTCGCGGCCGCGTTCCCCAGCGCCTGCGGCAAGACCAACCTGGCGATGCTCGCGCCGACGATCCCGGGCTGGAAGGTCGAGACGCTCGGGGACGACATCGCCTGGATGCGGATCGGTGACGACGGCCGCCTCTACGCGGTGAACCCGGAGTACGGCTTCTTCGGGGTCGCGCCGGGCACCAACGAGCTCACCAACCCCAACGCGATGCGCACCATCGACCTCGGCAACTCGGTGTTCACCAACGTGGCCCTCACCGACGACGGCGACATCTGGTGGGAGGGCATGGAGAACCAGCCGGCGCACGCCACCTCGTGGAAGGGCCAGGACTGGACGCCGGACTCCGAGGAGCTCTCCAGCCACCCGAACAGCCGCTACTGCACGCCGATCAAGCAGTGCCCGATCCTGGCCCCGGAGTACGACGACCCGAAGGGCGTCCCGATCGACGCGATCCTGTTCGGCGGCCGCCGCAAGACCACCATCCCGCTGGTCACCGAGGCCCGGGACTGGACGCACGGCACGTTCATGGGCGCGACCCTCTCCTCGGAGACCACCGCCGCCGCGACCGGCCAGGTCGGCGTGGTGCGCCGCGACCCGATGGCGATGCTGCCCTTCATCGGCTACAACGCCGGCGACTACTTCAACCACTGGATCACGGTCGGCAAGGACAACGACGCCGCCAAGCTGCCGAAGATCTTCTACGTCAACTGGTTCCGCCGCGACGAGGACGGCGGCTTCCTGTGGCCGGGCTTCGGCGAGAACAGCCGGGTGCTCAAGTGGGTCGTGGAGCGCCTCGACGGCCAGGCCGAGGCGGTCGAGACGCCGATCGGCCACGTGCCGACCCGCGAGTCGCTCGACACCGAGGGCCTGTCGATGTCCGCCGAGGCCCTCGAGGCCGCGCTCGCGGTGGACCCGGAGGAGTGGAAGGCCGAGCTGCCGCAGATCACCGAGTGGTTCGAGAAGTTCGGCGAGAGCCTCCCGGCCGTGCTCTGGACCGAGCTCGACGGGCTCCGGGCCCGGTTGGGCGCCTGAGCCTCCGCACCACCAGATCGTCGACGCACCGAACGACCCCGACCGCTCCGGACGGGGTCGTTCGGTATACATCGCGCGAGCCTGGGCACCCGGGACATGTGGTGCATAATTCCGGGCGTGAGGGAGGAGACGGTCACCGGTGACCCGCGGTAGCTACGGCCCCGAGGACCGGCACCTGCTGCAGTCGTCCGCTTCCCGCATCTACGCGAACGCGGTGGCGCACGGCTCCCTGCGTGCCGACGACCCGCGGCTGGCCGCGAACAGCGACCTGCGGCCCGCGCTCGACCTGCTGGTGGAGATCGGCCTGCTGCGCCACGACGAGGTCAAGGGCCTGCTGTTCCCGGTCGACCCGGCCGCGATCCAGTCGCAGGTCGTCGTACCCCTCGGCGTCCAGGGCGCCGAGCTGCTCAACGAGTCGGCGCGGTGGGCCGACGCGTTCAGCGACCTGGGCCAGATCTTCCGCACCTCCCCGCAGGCGGCCGTCTCGCCGATCACCGAGATCCACGGCCTCGACAACATCAACAACTTCATCCACGCGGCGGTCAACGACTCCCGCCAGGAGCTGCTGACCGCCCAGCCGCACGGACGGCGGCCGGCCAACACGCTGGCGGTGGCCGAGGACCGCGACATCAAGGCGCTCGAGCGCGGCGTCCGGATGCGCACCCTGTACCAGCACTCGGCCCGGCACAGCCCGGCCACCCGGGAGTACGTCGCGGACATCGTCGACCGGGGCGCGGAGGTGCGCACGCTCGACGAGTTCTTCCGGCGGCTGATCGTCGTGGACCGGCAGGTCGCGGTCGTGCCGGCCTCCGACAACCACCACGTGGCGATCGCGATCCACGACAAGTCCCTGATCGCCTACCTGGTCGACATCTTCGAGCGCTCCTGGGAGCGGGCCCAGCCGTTCAACCTGTCCGGCAACCAGGTGGAGCGCAACATCGCCGCCGACGTCCGGGCGATGACGATCCGCCTGCTCGTCGAGGGTCACAGCGACCCCGCCAGCGCGAAGCGGCTCGGGGTCAGCACCCGGACGTACGCCGGCTACATCGCCGCCCTCAAGGACGAGTACGGCGTGCAGACCCGCTTCCAGCTCGGCTACGCGATGGGCGCCGACCCGCAGGGCAGGCGCCCGACCATCGAGACGCAGCCGGACGAGGACTACGACGACGGGCTCGACCAGCCCGACGCCCACTCGGCCTGAGCGGGTTCTCCGCGGACTCTCCCGGACTCCCCCGGACATGGAGCGAGGGCAGTCACCGTGGGTGACTGCCCTCGCTGGAGGTCGAGAACGGCCGGGGGGAGGCGGGAGCGAACTGCCGGGGGGTTGACTCGTTCGTCCTGTTCTCGACGCTGGCGACTCAGGTCCGGGGAGGGGGTCCTGACCGCGTCTGTGGGGTGGTGCTCAGGTGCCGTTCCAGCCGGTGTCCTTGAACTGCATCATCTTCATCGCGGTGACGGTGTCGGTCGGCGCGACCGTGCCGTTCCAGCCGGTGTCCTTGGCCTGGGCCGTGGTCGGGGCCATGCCTCCCACCGCGACCGCGCCGACGACCAGAAGACCGGCGAAGATCTTGGCGATCGTGCGGTTCTCTTTCATGGAGACCTCGTGCTCTGTCCGGGGGGCTCAGGGGGTGCCCGCCTGCGTCTAGTCTCGGCGCAGGACCCGCCGCTCGGCCACAAAATCGAGGCGCAGGAGTGTGCACTGCACGTTCCTGCAGAATCACGATTCTGCAGCGAGACAAAGTAAAGCGACCTATAATTCGCCCGGCGTCGCCGGCCGCCGAAGGAATGGGTCGAGACGGGCCAAATTTCCGGACCCGGTGGTGGGCGGCGCGGCGCCCATGGTTGCGTAGTTGTGCAAGACAGGCAAGGGGACACCCGGCCCGGCGGTCCGGCACGGGGACTACCAGGTGGCCCCGAACGCCACGAACGGCGCGGGCTCCGGCTCGTCGGCCAGGGCGGCCGCCAGTGCCTGCGCGCTCGTCGTCCCCGCCGCCATCGACGCGTGGACCCGCTCCATCACGCGCGCGGCGACGTCGTCGCGGACCCGCGAGACGCCGGCCAGCACCGAGCGGGAGCCGAGGTGCAGCAGCACGCTGGTGAGCCCGAGCCCCTCGTCGCCCGGCCGGACGGTCGCCAGCCCGGCCTCGCACGCGGAGAGGACCACGCAGGGCGCGGCCCGGTCGGCGGCGTCGAGCTCGTAGGCGTACAGCGGACCGTCCTCCACCCGCAGCGACGAGAACAGCGGGCTCTCCTGCTGGTGGGTGCCGTGCGCCGCCACGTGCACCAGGTCCGCGGCGGAGAGGGCGTCGCGGACCGACGCGGTGGTGGCCCCTCCCCCGGTCAGCAGCTCGGCGCCGGCCCAGGTCGCGTGCACCCGGCGGGCCTCGTCCTCGGCCCGGTGCAGGCCCGGGCCGGCCACCGACACCACCCGCGGACGGGTACGACGGACGGGGCGCCCGGCCCGCAGCCAGGCGGTGGCGCTCGGCGTGACCACCACGGGCAGGCCGGCCCGGGAGGGCAGCAGGCTCCACGGCAGCAGCACCAGGGCGGCGCTGCAGGACACCACGAGCGGCTGCCCCTCGACGCGGACCGGCGCCAGCAGCAGGGCGTCCAGCCGGTGCAGGCCGGCGTCGAGGGAGCGGCGGACGGCGTCACGCAGCGGCGTGGGCAGGAACGGCATCGCGAGTGCGTCCAGGTCGGCCCGGACCCGCTGGACCAGCTCGTCGACCTCGGCCGCCGGGGCGAGGTCGACCCGCACCGCCGGACGAGCCGTGGCGAGCACGGCCGTCCACCGACCCCGGTGCACGACGTAGGTCACGAAGGCGGTGCCGGCGGCCCGGGCGGCGGCCCGGGTCTCGGAGACGCGCGCGCTCTCGGCACCGTCGGCGGGGCCGTCGCCGTCGAGACCGCCCTCGAGCTCCCACGCCCGCGCCCGGATGTCGCGCTGCAGCGCCGAGGCGCGGGAGCGCAGCCGGTGCAGCGTCTCACCGGCGGCGGGGTCGCCCTCCAGGCCGCGGGCCTCCTCCTCCGTGCGCCGCAGCGCGGCGAGGAGCTCGGCGGTGCGGGCATCCTTGGGCGGACCCACGCTGGCCAGCCGGATGGAGATGGCGCGGCCGCGCTCGACCGCCGCGAAGAACTCGGCCGGGCTGTCGTTGCGCTCCGCGAGCTCGAGGCCGAGCCGGGCCAGGGGCAGGCCGTGCACGGCGCAGGCGGTGCGCAGGTCGAGCGAGCCGAACCGGTTCTGGTGGGAGCCGAGCTCACCCAGCCCGCGGCGCACCTCGGCGGCCGCCCGGCCCCGGTCGTCGCGGTGCATCGCAGCCAGCGCCCGCACCTCCCGGGTCAGCATCCGGGCGGGCAGGGGGTCCGAGGCCCGCATCCGAGGCGCGACGGCGAGGGTGGGGTCGAGGTCCCCGCCGGCCCGCAGCAGGCACTCGCGCGCCAGCAGGTCGGCCGAGCGGGCCAGGTCGGCCCGGTGCTCGGTCCGGCAGTCGTCGGCCAGCCGCTGCGCACGGGCGGCGAGCCGGCGCAGGGCCGCCCCGCGCGTGCGCGGCGCGCGGTCGTCGAGCGCCAGCCGGTCGCACTGCAGCACCAGCAGCTCGGCCTTGCGCTGCCACTGCACGTTGTGCCGGCGGACGAAGACCCGCTCCGCCGCCCGGGCCAGGCTCCGGGCCCGGGCGACCTCCCCCTCGACCAGGGCGCACTCGGCCCGGACCAGGTCGGTCTCGGCGAGGTCCTGGGGCAGCCCCGCCTCCCGG
Source organism: Nocardioidaceae bacterium (assembly GCA_035718765.1). Lineage (GTDB taxonomy): Bacteria > Actinomycetota > Actinomycetes > Propionibacteriales > Nocardioidaceae > Nocardioides_B. The sequence continues at coordinate 15,756 of DASTGV010000214.1, read as the reverse complement.
AACTTCTCGGCGGCCTGGGCCAGGATCCCGTCGGCGTCGTGCGCGAGTCCCGCCTCCCGCAGCACCCGGGCGCGGTCCAGGAGCAGCACCGGGTGCTGGTTGAACGGCTCCCGGGCGGCCTCCTCCATGGCGGCCAGCGCCCGGGGGATCCGGCCGGCCAGGAACTCGGCGTACCCGAGGTTGTGCCGGGCCTTGGACTCGTAGAGCGCGTCGCCGCTGGCGCGCGCCACCTCGATGCAGCGCTCGAAGTCGCGGGAGGCGGCCTCCAGCGACCCCACGTCGAGGTGCAGGACGCCGCGGTTGAGCAGGATCGAGAACTGGTCGGACGGGTCGGCGGTGGCCATCACCTCGGCGGCGCCGTCGAGGGCCCGCAGCGCCTCCTGGCGGCGGCCGCTGCGCAGCAGGAGGAGCCCCCGCTGACCGCGCACGGAGGCCAGCATCGACTCCGCGCCGGCCGCGCCCGTCAGGGTCTCGGCCTCGTCGAGCAGGGTCATCGCGGCGTCCAGGTGCCCGGTGAGCTCGTACTCCGCCGCCGCCAGCCCCAGCACCACCCGCACCTGCTGGACGCCGATGTCGGCCCGGCGGTCCGCGGCGCGCTCGATCCGTGCCCGCAGCGCGCGGTAGCGGCTCAGCGCCTCCGCTGGCCGGCCCTGCTGCGACTCGGCGCGGGCCGCCTCGACCTCGGCCCGGAGCGCGTCCGGGTCGAGGGTGGGGGCCACCGGCCGAATCTACAACTGGAACAGCGGGGTCACGACCGCATTCGCGGCATCGTCGTCCCCGACGGGACGGAAGCTCAGCTGGCCGAACCCGTCGTCCAGCCGTTCGAAGCTGAACCGGCCCTGCTCGTCGGCGACCACCTCGTGGTCGTCGCCGCTCTGCATCCGCAGGTGCACCCGGAACGCCTCGGGCGGCGCGAGCCAGCCGTCCAGGCGGAGCCGGCCGGGCCCGACCCGGCTGACCGTGACCATCGCGGTGAGCCGGTCCGCGGAGAAGGTCAGGGTCTCGGTGCGGGTGCCGGTGGACTGGTCGCCCCGCACCCCCATCGCGTCGAGGGGCACCCGGGTCATCCGGGCGACCTCGTCGAACACCTCGTCCAGGGCGAGGGAGAACCGGATCCGCTCCACCAGGTCCTCGGGCAGCGGGTCGGCCGCGTCGTACAGGGCGCGGACCTGCTCGAGCATCGCGGCGTCGGCGTCGTCGAGCGGCCGGCCGGCCAGCTCGGCGAGCGTGCGGTCGTCGTCCATCACGACTCACTTCCTTCCCATTGCGGATCGGACGCCAGGACCTGGCGCAGCTTGGCGAGGCACCGGCCGCGGGTGGGACCGATGCTGCCCACGGGCATGCCCAGCGACTCGGCGATGAGGGCGTAGTCCGGGCGGTCCGCGAACGCGATCACCCGGATCAGCTCCCGGCACCGGTCGGACAGCTCCTGGACGTGCTCCCAGAGCCGGCGCTGCGTGGTGTCGCGCAGGACGACCTCGTCCGGGAGCTCCTCGGGCCGGACCGGCACGGCGGCGAGCTCCTCGCCCTCCTGGCCGAACAGCGCTGCCGTGCGCACCAGCTCGGCGCGGGACCGGCGGCTGACCCGCCAGGCCTCCCGCCGGGCCGCGGTGAGCAGCCACTTGACCACGGTCTGCGGGTCGCGGATCGAGTCGCTGCTGTGCAGCAGCCGCATCCAGATGGTCTGCACGACGTCCTCGGCCGCCACCGGGTCGACGCCCTGGCCGCGGACGGTGTGCCACAGCAGCGGGGTGAGCAGGCCGACCAGCTCGTCGAGCGCGGCCCGGTCCCCTCCCCGGAAGGCCGTGAACGCCTGGCCCGCCCGGTGCGCGAGGGTCTCACCCTCGGGACGCGTGCCGATCACGACCGGACCCGCCTGGGCTGCTCGTCGAGCACCCGCCGGCCCCGGGGTACGGCGCTGGCCGGGTCGGTCCCGGTGTCGCCGCGCTCGAACTCGCGCTGGAGAGCCGCGGCGACCTGGCCGGCGAACACCGGCGCCGCGAAGGAGGTGCCGCTCCAGATCGCGAAGCCCGCGAGGTAGTTGTCCGGGTCGAGCGAGCTGCGCACCTCGCCGTCGAGGACCAGCCGGTTGCTGGGCGACTGCGAGGCGTCGTACGTGGTCGGGAACGTGCTGACCAGCGCCGCCCCGGGCCGCAGGTAGTGCACCCACGGTCCGTCGTTGCTGAACAGCGCGACCGACCCGTCGGGGTTGAGCGCACCGACCGCCGCGACCGGGATCCGCTGCTCGTGGTCGGCCACGCTGCCGCCGTCGTACGGCGCGAAGGCGGCCGGGTACGCCGGGCGGCTGGTCGCGTCGTTGCCGGCGGAGACGACGACGCACACGCCGTACCGGCCGAGCAGCGACAGCGGGCCGTGCAGCAGGGCGTCGAACGCCGCGTCCTCCGGCTGCTCGTGGTAGTAGCCGAGCGACAGGGACAGCACGTCGACGGGCTGGTAGCCCTCCTCGCCGTTGACGCCGAGCAGGTGCCGGACCGCCAGCAGCTGGAGCGCCCGCAGCAGCTCGGACTCGTCCACGACGCCGTCGCCGTGGAACAGCCGCACCGCGAGCAGCAGCGCGTCGGGGCAGGCCTGCCGGACGAGGCCGGCGATGAAGGTACCGTGCCCGGCGTCGTCGCCGAGCTCGCCGACCAGGACGTCGTCGGCACCGCTCATCTCCGCGGCCGCCGACTCGCTGGGAAGCCCGATCGGGGTGCCGAGGACCTGCGGGTCCCGCAGCACGTGCCGCTCCCCCAGCCACGGGTGCCGGCCGACGCCGGAGTCGAAGACGGCCACGACGGGACGTCGGGCGTCCTCGCCGGGCCCGATGCGCGGCGCGGGCTCCGGGCCGAGCCAGTTCACCGGCTGGCGGCCGCCCCAGCCGGCCTGGGTGTACTGGAGGACGCCGAACGAGTGCGGGTTGGTCACCGGGTGCGGGTTGGTCACCGGGTGCGGGTTGGTCACCGGGTGCGGGTTGGTGACCGGGTGCGGGTTGGTGACCGGGTGCGGGTTGGTCACCGGGTGCGGGTTGGTGACCGGGTGCGGGTTGGTGACCGGGTTCGGCTCGATCGCGGCGCTGGTGGCCGGGTGCTCGAGACCGACGTCAGCGTGCCGCTCGGAGTCCCGGCCGACCCGGGCGCGGTAGCTCTGCAGCAGCCGCCAGGTGTCGATCGGCTTGAAGACCAGGTCCTCGCGGTCCCGGCGCGGCGCGAGCCGGACCCGTTCGACCCAGACCTCCTCGAGGTCCGCGCGCTGCTGGTCGGTGAGCGGGGCCTGGTCGAGCACCTCGCGGCCCAGCGAGGAGCCCTCGTCACGGACCAGCTCGAAGCCCGCCTCGGCGGTCACCGCCTCGAGGGCCGCGAGCGTCTCCGGGTGCCGGCCGCGCACGAGCAGCGCGTCGGCGACGAACACGGTCTCGCGGACGCCGGGCTGGTCGTGGACCTGGTAGGCGGTGTCGGGGTCGAGGGTGCGGCGGCGGGAGCCGGCGCGGGGACCCGCGGACGGCGGCTCGGGTCGCAGCGGTCGCGGTCCAGGACTGTTCACCATCAGGTGTCTCTCGCCTTCCGTCTGTCCCGAGACCTGTGCTTGCTGTCGGAGCATAGGGACCGGGTGACGCGTGCGTCCCCGGAAACCGGTGGAGCCGCCAGGTGCTGCCCCGGCACCTGGCGGCTCCATCGCCCCCCGGTACTGCCCCCTGCTCCGTGCTCGGCCGGAGCGACCCCTGTGCGCTCCGCCCGGTGTGACACCCCCGTGGCCACACACCACATGAGGAGCCACCGTCCTCGACGGTGATACAGACCGGGCAGAACTTTCTTCCCGGACGTATCAGCCCGAACCTGCTCGGCTCCTCCTGCTCAGAGGCACCACCCAGCACGCGCGGGACGCCGACGCGCGGCCCGCCGTGCTCCACGAACGCCGGCACCTCGGCCTGACCTCCCAGCAGGCCGGGTTGCCGGCTTCCCACCTGTCCGCTGTTCGGCCACGGGCCCGGCGACTTGCTCCGTAGGCTGACCGGGATGCCATGGACCCGGCCGGACACCCACCGCCCGCGGGCGCGCCTGCCCGGGTGGCGGCTGCCGCTGGTGCTGGTCACCAGCTGGCTGCTGCTCGCGGTGCCGATCGCCGTCGCGCTGTTCCTCAACGGGTCGCGGACCACGGTGGTCGCCGGCCACGACGCGGTGGTCAGCCCGACCCTCGACGGCTACGCCACCCTCGACCTGGGGCCGTACCTGCCGAACTTCCGCTACCCGAGCGGCGGCACGGTCGGCGCGCACATCGACCTGGGCAAGACCACGGCGGACAGCTTCTCCGCCCTGATCCAGCGCTATGCGTTCATCGCCTCGCGCCCCGACGGGCAGATCCGCAAGGTCATCTCGACGCTGAGGGACCTGGCCGTCGACAGCGCCGTCGACGGGGCTCTGGTCGGGCTCGCCGCCCCGGCCGTCGTACTCCTGGTGGGGCGGCGGCGGTGGGCCGAGCTCCGGCGCGGCGTGACGGTCCGGCGTACGGCGGCCGGCCTGGTCGTCGTGCTGGTGGCGGTGACCCTGGCCAGCCGCCCCTGGGACCACGACGAGGCGCCCGTCGAGCAGGACACCTGGCAGCCGCTCGCCGACGCGATCCCCGACGTGCCGGTCCCCGACGAGGCCAAGCCCCTGCAGATCGAGTCCGGCCTGGTCACCAGCGGCACCCGCCGGCTGGTCGAGAGCGCGGTCGACTCCTACCGGCGCAGCACCCGCTTCTACGGGACGCTCGTGGACCTGGCGCCGACGCTCGCGGAGCAGCTGCACCAGCCCGGGGACGGTGAGCGGGTCGGGCTGCTGGTCAGCGACCGGCACGACAACATCGGCATGGACCCGGTCGCCCGGGCCATCGCCGACCAGGGGCACGCGACCTTCCTGCTCGACGCCGGGGACGACACCTCGACCGGCGGCTCGTGGGAGGCGTTCAGCCTGGAGTCCCTGGACCAGGCGTTCCACGACTACCACGACCGGGTCTCGGTGGCCGGCAACCACGACAACGGGGACTTCGTCACCACGCAGGCGCGCAAGCTCGGCTTCACCACGCTGGACGGCAAGGTCGTGGACGGGCCGGCCGGGATGTGGCTGCTCGGGGTGGCCGACCCGCGCAGCAGCGGGCTCGGCACCTGGCGGGACCAGCGAGGCATCTCCTTCGAGGACCAGGAGCAGCGGCTCGCCGACGTGGCGTGCGCGCACGACGCCGACGGCGACCGGATCAACACCCTGCTCGTGCACGACGCGAACAGCGGCCGGGAGGCCCTCAACGAGGGCTGCGTCGACCTGGTGCTCGCGGGGCACCTGCACGAGCAGGTCGGGCCGACCGCGGTCACCGGCACCAACGGCAAGACCGGGTACTCCTACACCACCGGCACGGCGGGCGGCGCGGCGTACGCCCTCGCCATCGGCAGCAAGATCCGCCGCGACGCGGAGGTGACGCTGGTGACCTACCGCGACGGGGTGCCGGTCGGCCTGCAGCCGGTGACGATCACGACGGTCGGCGCGTTCAAGGTCGGCGGGTACATCGCGCTGGCCCCCACCGGCAACGGGCCCGAGACGCCGTCCGGGAGCCCGTCGCCCTCGGCCTCCGGCAGCGGGTGAGACCGGGAGAAACCGAACGGCTCCGGCCCAGCGTGGAGCCGGGACGGAGCCGTGGGAACTGGCGGAGGTGGCGGGATTTGAACCCGCGAGAGGGGGTAACCCTCAACCCGCTTAGCAGGCGGGCGCCATAGGCCACTAGGCGACACCTCCAGACAGCCAGGACAGGCTACCGGCCCCGGGCGCGGACCGGCGAATCGGCCCGCCGGGACCTCAGGCGCCGGCGCGCGGGGGCAGCCGGCGGTACCCGTGGCCGCGGTTGAGGTGCTGCTGCAGGTCCCGCACGAACGCGTCCGCGCTGCCCGCCAGCACGTCCACGGGCATCGTCGTGGTCCGCCCGTCCCGCAGTCGCAGCACGACACAGCGCTGGCCCTCGACGGTCGGTGCGGTCACGTCCTCCACGTCCTTCCACGGCGCCTGGCGTACGCCGGCCCCGCGCACGTAGCGCACCCGGTAGCCGGTCTCGTCGAGCCGGACCACGTCGCGGCGGCGGAGCGCGGCCAGGCCGGCGAGCACCACCAGGCAGAGCACGACGGCGACCAGCAGACCGGCCGAGAGCACGGCCTCCGGCAGCGACAGGGCGGCGACCAGGCCGGCCAGCACGAGCACGAGGACGCCGACCGCGACCAGGCCCACCCCCGTCATCCGGACGATGAAGGGGGCCGCGAACCGGTAGCTGGACGTCACGCGCCCTATTGGACCCAACGGGTGCCGTCGGCGCCAAATAGCCGGGGCGTGGCCCTTGTCACCGGGCTGTGAGCCGGGTCACACTCAGAAGTCCACCCTTGAGCGGGAGGTGGACGCCCCATGACCGGTCTCGAGCACGCCATTCTCGGGCTTCGACAAGCCATCGACTCCCCCCGTCGCCACCATGTGTGGCGCTGGCTGGTCCGACACCGCATGGCCGGTGTCCGCGACGCCCTGGCCATCGAGGCGTCCCGCGGTGGGGACGCCTGGCTCGCCGCCCGGGAGCTCACCTTGCACCGGGAGCGGACCGCGCTGCTGCGCCGGCTCGCCGCCCTCGGACCGATGGTCCTCGAGGCACCCGACGTCGAGTCGGTCCGCGCCGACCTCAAGCGCCTGGTCTGCGACCTGGAGCGGCACCGCCAGCGCCTCAACGACCTCGTCTACGACTCCGTGACGCTGGAGCTCGGCGGCTCCGAGTAGATCCCCCGGCGGGGACCAGGTCCTCAGCTCATCCGGAGCGCGAGCAGCACCACGTCGTCCTCGGGCACGCCGGGCAGCATCGCCGCGAGCACCTCGTCGAGCATCCGCTCGAGCGGCAGGTGGTTGGCGGCCTCCGCGGCCCGGGCCAGTCGCTCGACACCGGTGTCGAAGTCCTCGCCACGCCGCTCCACGAGCCCGTCGGTGTACATCAGCAGGGTGTGCGACGGCGAGAAGCGCGTGCTCTCCTCGGTCCGCTCGGCGTCGGCGACCACGCCGAGCAGGATGTCGTGCTCGCCGAGGCTACGGGCCCGGCCCCGGTCGTCGACCATGATCGGCGGCGGGTGCCCGGCATTCGACCAGGTGAGCGTCCGGCCCCCGGCCGCCGCACCCTGCTCGAGCCGGGCCACGAGGACGGTCGCGTTGGTCGGCATCTGGAGGGTGGCCAGCGCCAGGTCCAGGTCCCGCAGCAGCTCGGCCGGCCCGCCGCCGTTGGCGACCGCGATCCCCCGCAGGACGCTCCGCAGCTGGCCCATCACGGTGGCCGCCACGGTGTCGTGGCCGACCACGTCCCCCACGACGATCACGGTGTCCCCGGACGGCTGGGCGAACGCGTCGTACCAGTCGCCGCCGACCTGGGCGGCCTGCGACGCCGCCAGGTAGCGCACGCCGACCTCGACGTCCTCGGGGGCGACGGGGTCGGTGAGCAGGCTGCGCTGCAGCTGCTCGGACAGGGCGCGCTCGCGGCCGAAGGTCTGGGCGTTGGCGAGGGTGCGGCTGGCCCGTCGGCTGAGGTCGGCCGCGGCGGCGATCTCGGCCGGCGAGAAGGCGGCCCGGTTCGCGTCGCGAGCCAGCGTGATCAGCCCGACCACCCGCTCCTCGATGGCCAGCGGGAACACCCCCACGGCGTGCAGGTCCAGGCCGCGCACCGCCTCCTTGGCCTCCTCGGAGCGCAGCACCTCCAGGGCGTAGCCGAGGGCGTCGTCGTTCTCCACGAAGGGCTTCCCGCTGCGCAGCGCCTCGAGGGACCCGCGGGTCTCGCGACGCCCCTCGAACCGGTGGGCGGCGAACACCCCGGTCAGCTCCCGCTTCGCCGGGTCGTGGTGCCACCAGTCGACGTCGACCAGCTCGCCGTCGTCGCCGACCAGGCTGACCACCGACCAGTCCGCGAGGACCGGGACGACCAGGCGGGCGAAGCTGCGCACGGCGTCCTCGGCCTCGAGCGACCCGGCGAGCAGGTCGCTGGCGCGGGCGATCAGCCCCATCAGCGCGCCCTCCGCCTCGGCGAGCTCGGCGGCCTGGTGGGTGTCCGTGGTGTCGTAGGCCGCACCCACGAGGCGTACGGCGGTCCCGTCGGCGGCGAACAGGGGACGGCCCCGGGCCGCGAGCCACCGCTGCCCCTCGGGGTGCAGGACGCGGTACTCGGCGGCGTACTCCTCGCCGTTCGCCAGGGCGGTCCGCACCAGCTCCACGACCCGCGGCCGGTCGTCGGGATGCAGCCGGTCGATGAAGGTGCTGGCCGGTGCGGGGGTGTGCTCGAGCTCGCCCGGGAGCCCGAACATCGAGAGCAGCCGGCCGTTGGCGGTCATCCGCCTCTCGACCTGGTCCCAGTCCCAGCTGCCGATGCCGCCGGACTCGAGGGCCAGCCCGAGCTGGAGGCGGGCGACGTCCCGCTCGTTCTCGGTGGCGACCCGCTCGAGCTCGGCGGCAGCCGCGGTCGCCAGCTCCTGCAGCACCCGCAGGTCGTCGTCCGACCAGGTCCGGGCGTCCCGGTCGTAGACGCAGAACGCGCCGGCGACGTACCCGTCACCGTCGGTCAGCGGCACGCCAAGGTACGACCCGACCGCACCCGTGCGCACCGGGGGCAGCGTCAGCACGCGCCGGTCGTCGCGGGCGTCGGGCACCACCAGGGGACGTCCGCCCGCGACGGTCACCGTGCACAGGGAGTCCTCCCGCGGGGTGGCGCCCTCCTGCACGGACAGGGCGCCGAGCCCGACCCCGCCGACCACCACCTGCACGTCGGTCAGCAGCGAGACCTGCGCCGAACCGGCCGAGAGCAGCCGCGCGGCGAGGGCGCACAGCCGGTCGAGGACGGGGTTGCCGACGGGCGCGGGCTCCAGCCGGCGGGCCGCGAGGAGGCGGCCGGGGTCGTCGAGGTCGACGCCGCGGGGACCGCCCACAGCCACGTCCTGCATGCCCACCTGACCTCCGTCTGCGGTCGCAGACGTCGGAGGACCTCCCCGCGCGCGGACTGCACAGTCCGGCGAGTCTAGGGACGATCCGGGGGCCCCGGGCGCAAACCCGCCAGCCCGCCGACGAGCCCGTCGAGCAGAGGGGGCGGGATTCGAACCCGCGGCTGACATCTCTGCCAGCGACCGCTTTCAAGGCGGTTCCGATCGGCCGCTCCGGCACCCCTCCTCGCGGGCGCGCAGGGCGCCCACGGAGGAGCAGTCTAGGGGGTGCGGAGAACCTCCGACGGGCGCTCAGCGCCCTGGGGCCGTGGCTACAGGTCGATCGTGAGGAGGACGTCGCCCTCCTGGACGACGTCGCCCGCACCGACCTTGACCGTCGTCACGGTCCCGGCGTGCTCGGCGAGCACCGGGATCTCCATCTTCATCGACTCCAGCAGCACCACCGCGTCGCCGACCGCGACCCGGTCACCCGCGGACACGGCGACGGTCAGGACGTTGGCGACCATCTCGGCGACGACGTCCGCGGTCCTGGGTTCACGAGCCATGGCGGCGACGCTACACCGTGCGCCGGACGGTCCGGGTCACAGCAGCGGGTGGGTGCGGCCGGGCTCGGGCCGGTGCGCCGAGGCCTCCTCCGCGCGCCGCGCACGCCGCCCGCGGGCCCCCGACAGGAAGCTGTCCGCCCGCATCACGAGGTAGCCCAGCAGCAGGCCCACGACCAGGGAGTACGCCGTGGTGAGACCCACCTCGAGCAGCGCGACGCGATGGTCGAGCAGACCGGTCGCGACGGCCGCGAGCCCGGCCGCGCCGAAGCCCGTGCCCCACCAGCCCTGGCGGCGCCGGGCCCGGGTGGAGACCCCCCACGCGAGCGCCGGGACGCCGAGCAGGAACTCGATCGGCCGGGGCACGGCGCCCACCAGGTCGCGCAGGTCGCGGGTTAGGCGCTCGACGGTGTCGACGAGCTCCGGGGAGCCCCAGCGGCTGAGCGCCTCGGTGTAGGCCAGCGAGACCGCCAGCAGGCCGAGCCCGCTCACCAACATCACCAAACCGCGGCGGCCGAGCCCGTGCAGGCCCGCGGCGAGCCGGTAGGCCAGGGCCAGGGCACCCATCAGCGCGAGGCCGAGGACGAGGTAGCCGGCCCGCTCGGTCGAGACGGGTGCCTCGTAGGCGTCGGCGGCGAACCCCGCGGCGACGGCGACCGCGACCGCGAGCAGGCACTCGCGCGCGACGGCCGGGACCCGGGCGGCGGGCGTGGTCACCATCACCCCGAGCACGGCCCCGATCGTCGCCGTGCTCACCGCGCCCGCGGCGAGCAGCACCGGCCGGCCGGTCAGGACGGCGGCCAGGGACAGCGCGAGCGTCAGCAGGCCGACGAGCACGGGCCGGCCGCCGGTGCGGACGGCGAGCGCGAACGCGAACGACGTGGTGACGGCCACCGCGCCGGCGGGGGTGACCCAGCCGGGTACGTCGTACGGCGTCCAGGGCACGACGACCGCCGCGGTGCCGGCCAGGGCGATGGCCAGCCACAGCAGCCTGAGCAGGCGACCGGGCCAGCGGCGCACCCGGGCGGGCTTCGGCGGCGGGCTGGGCTCGGGGGTCTCGGTGGCCCGCCCCAGCGGCGCTGCCGGCTCCACCTCGGCCGGGCGCCGGGGACGGTGCGGCCGGATCCGGCGCTCCCGGGGCTCCGGGACGGCGCGGCGGCGACCCGGCTTCTGGTCGGCGCGCGCCACGCTCATCGGCTTCCCATCAGGTCAGTCGGGGCCGGCCCCCGATGGCCGACGACGGCAGGATAGCAACGCCCGAGGGCCCGCGAACGGGGCCCGAGGAGGGGCGGACGGGCGTCAGAACCGGCGGTTCGCGAGCGACGGGTTGGTCGCGCGTGCGTCCGCGAGCGTGTCGTGGTCGACCGTCGCGACGAGCACGTGGTCCCCGTCCTCGAGCTCCGCGACCGGCTCGCCCGCGGGACCCACCACCAGCGAGTGGCCGGTGTACCGGGGGCCCGGCTGGCCGACCGCGGCGACGTACGCGGTGTTCTCGATCGCCCGGGCCGTGGCCAGGGTCCGCCAGTGGTGCACCTTGCCCGGCCCCGCGACCCAGGCGGCCGGCACCACCAGCAGCTCGGCGCCGCGCCGGACCAGCTCGCGCGCCAGCTCGGGGAAGCGCAGGTCGTAGCAGGTCATCAGCCCGACGCGAAAGCCGCCGACGTCCACGAGGACCGGCTCCGTGGGGCCGGCGAGCAGCCGGTCGGACTCCTTGTACCCGAAGGAGTCGTAGAGGTGGATCTTCCGGTACGACGCGCGCAGCCCGTCGCGGTCCACGACGACGAGGGTGTTCCACGGTCGCGCCGGGTCGTCGCTGGCCTCGAACATCCCGGCGACCACCGTGGTGTCCCGGTCCGCGGCGAAGGCGGTCAGCCGCCGGACGAACGGCCCGTCGAGCGGCTCGGCGGTCGAGGCCAGGTCGGTGTCGGGGGCGCCGAAGTCGCGCATGAACGCCTCCGGCAGCAGCACCAGCCCGGTGCCGGGGTCGAGAGCCTCCGCGACGGCGTCCAGCGACGCACGGTTCTCCGCGGCGTCGAGGGAGGAGGCCTTCTGCACGAGGGCGAGACGGAGACGGGCCACCCGGACAGCCTGCCAGACTGGCCCGGTGAGCCAAGCCGGAGAACCGCTGCGGCTCGGGGCCGTCGTCCTCGCCGGTGGCACCGCAGCCCGGATGGACGGTGCCGACAAGGCCGTGATCGAGCTGGACGGGGTGACCCTGCTGGAGCGTTCGCTCGCGGCCACCATGTCGGCCCTGGAGGTCGTGGTCGTCGGCGATCCCGTGCCCACCTCGCGCCCGGTCACCTTCACCCGGGAGGACCCGGCCGGCGGCGGGCCGGCCGCCGGGCTGCTCGCCGGGATCGACCGCTTCCTCCACCCGCCCGACCTGGTCGCGGTCGTCGCCGTCGACATGCCGCGCCTGCACGCGGGAACGGTCGCCCGCCTGACCTGGGCGGTCGAGGCCGACCCCGGCGTGGACGGCGCGGTACTGGTGGACGCGGACGGCCGCCGGCAGACGCTGGCCGGGGTCTACCGGCTCTCGGCCCTGACCACGGCCCGGCCCGCGTCGCCGGAGGACGAGCACGGGCTGCCGGTGCGCCGGCTCGTCGGCGGGCTGCGGCTGGCCGAGGTGCCGGCGGTCGGGGACGAGGCACGGGACGTGGACACCTGGGAGGACTTGCGCGACCTCCGGCAATGACCTAATGTCTTCATTCATTCAGTCATTGGCTTGATGGGGGTCGCCGTGTTCCTCGGTGTGTTCGAGCTGCTGGTCCTGTTCCTCGTCCCGGTCGTGCTGCTCGCCGTCGTGGTGGGCGTCGTCCTGGTCGCCACGGCCCGGTCGGAGGCCACGCTGACCTCCGAGGTGGCCGGCGCCCGGCGGCACGCGGTGACCACCTCGGCGGTGTCCGCGCTGCTGATGCTCGGCGCCCCGCTGCTGCTCGTCCTGTGCTTCGGGGTGACCGTGGTCACCGGCCTCGCGGGCCTGCCCTTCCTGACGTCGGCGCGCGTGCTCGCCGTCACCCCGCTCGTCGGCGTCCTGGCCGGGCTCTGCGCCCTGCTGGTGGGCGAGCTCACCTGGCCGCGGCCGACCGGCACCTCGCGCACCGCCCTGCTCCAGGACCGGTCGCTGCGCACCCTGCTCCAGGGCGCCTGGGTCCGGGCCGCCGCGGCCATCACCGTGCTGACGGCGGCGGCGTTGGTGGTCGGCGGGCTGGTGGCCGACGAGTCCGGACAGGCGATCCGGCACCAGCGCGTCGACGGCGCCGAGACCGCGGGCCCCTTCCCGGGGTGGGTCTACGCCGGGCCGCAGCTGACCGTGCTCCTCCTCTGCGGGCTCGTCGCCGCCCTGACGCTGCGTGCCGTGCTGCGCCGCTCGGCCGTGGTCACCGCCGACGCGGACACCGACGGGCTGCTGCGCCGCGCCTCCGTGGGCCGGGTGTGCCGGGCCCTCACCGCGGGCGCTCTTGTCACGCTCGGCCCGGACCTGTTCCTGGGCGGCGCGGCCGCGGCCCGCGCCTTCGACGACGGCGGGTGGCACACCGTGGCCGTGGCGCTGATGGCGACCGCACCCTTCCTGGTGCTGGCCGGGCTGGTGGTGCTGGTGCTCCCGGTGCCGCGGCTGCCCGCCGTCTCCGCCTACGCCGTCCCGCCCGCCCCGTCGGTGCCGATGGGCTCTGCATGACGGTCGCCGTGACCGTGGACATGCTGTCCGCCACCCCGCCGTACGAGCAGGTCCGCACGCAGATCGCGGGGCACATCCGCACCGGCAGCATCCGTCCGGGCGAGCGGCTGCCCGTCGTACGCGCGCTCGCGGCCGACCTGGGGGTGGCCACCAACACCGTCGCCCGCGCCTACCGCGAGCTGGAGGCCGGCGGTCTGGTCACCACCCGCCGGCGGGTCGGCACGATCGTCCAGGCGCCGCCGGCACCGGCCAGCCCGGCCCTGCAGCAGCAGGCCGCCACCTTCGTCCGGGACGCCCGCAATGCCGGGCTTGCGGACGAGGAGGTCGTCGACCTGGTGCGTGGCGCACTGATCGACCTCGGATAACGCCCGAATGGGTTGCACGATGACCCCGGGCGTACGACGCTGGGACGCGTGACTCTGCACGACTGGATCGACGAGCTGTGCGACGCCCTCGACATCGAGACCGAGGTCGACGAGGGCCTCATCCTGGACCTGGCCCGCGACGCGGCGCACGGGGTGGAGAAGCCCGCGGCGCCCATCACCACCTTCCTGCTGGGGTACGCCGCCGCCCTGCACGGTGCCGACCCCGAGACGCTCGAGGAGATGGCCGGCCGCGCCTCGGCGCTGGCCGAGACCTGGGACGGCAAGAGCGCGGACAGCGACGACTTCGAGGACGTCGAGATCGACGCCGGCGACGACGAGCTCGTCGACGCCGAGTAGGCCCCGCGGGCCCCGCTCGTAGGGTGGGGCCCATGCGCGCCGTCATCGCCCCGGACCCGGGTGGCCCCGACGCCCTCGTGGTCGCCGACCTCCCCGACCCGAAGCCCGGACCGGGTGAGCTGGTCATCGACATGGCCGCCACCGCCGTGAACCGGGCGGACACCCTGCAGCGGCAGGGCTTCTACCCGCCCCCGCCGGGCGCCTCGGACGTCCTCGGCCTCGAGTGCTCCGGCGTGGTCAGCGCCGTGGGTGAGGGGGTGGAGGCCTGGTCGGTCGGCGACGAGGTCTGCGCGCTGCTGGCCGGCGGCGGGTACGGCGAGAAGGTGCTCGTCCCGGCCGGGCAGGTCATGCCGGTGCCGGACGGGCTGGACCTGGTGACCGCCGGCGCGCTGCCGGAGGTGGCCTGCACGGTCTGGTCCAACGTCTTCATGATCGCGGGGCTGCGCGAGGACGAGACGCTGCTGGTGCACGGCGGCGGCGGCGGGATCGGGACCTTCGCGATCCAGCTCGCGCACGCCCTCGGCGCCCGGGTGCTCACCACCGCCGGGTCCGAGGAGAAGCTCGAGGTGTGCCGCTCGCTGGGCGCGGACGTGGCGATCAACTACAAGGAGCAGGACTTCGTCGAGGAGGTGGCCAAGGCCACCGACGGGAAGGGCGCCGACGTCATCCTCGACAACATGGGCGCGAAGTACCTCCCCCGCAACGTCGACGCGCTGGCCACCGAGGGGCGGCTCGTGGTGATCGGCATGCAGGGCGGCACCAAGGCGGAGCTCGACCTCGGCGTGCTGATGCGCAAGCGCGGCGCGGTGATCGCGACGTCGCTGCGCGCGCGGCCCGTGGACGAGAAGGCCGCGATCTGCGCCTCCGTCGTGGAGCACGTGTGGCCGATCGTCGCCGACGGCGCGATCCGCGTCCTCGTGCACACCAGCCTGCCGCTGGAGGAGGCCGGCGAGGCGCACCGGATCATGGAGGCCAGCGACCACATCGGCAAGATCGTGCTGACCGGCGGAGGGACCGCCCCTCGTAAGGTGGGGGCATGACCTCGCAGCACCCTGACAGCACTCCCGGCGCCGGGCCGCGCGGCGGCGACGACGCCGAGCCGCACGTGGTCGTCATCGGTCCGGGCGGGATGGGCTCGAGCGGGCAGCCTCGCGACGCCGACGGCGACGAGGAGGGCGAGCGCAACATCACCGACCTCGTGGAGCAGCCGGCCAAGGTGATGCGGATCGGCGGGATGATCCGCCAGCTCCTCGAGGAGGTGAAGTCCGCGCCCATCGACGAGGCCAGCCGGGCCCGCCTGGCCGGCATCTACCAGTCCTCCATCAGCGAGCTCGAGGCCGGCCTGGCCCCCGAGCTCGTCGAGGAGCTCGAGCGGCTGTCGCTGCCGTTCAGCTCCGACACCCCCTCGGAGTCCGAGCTGCGCATCGCCCAGGCCCAGCTCGTCGGCTGGCTCGAGGGCCTCTTCCACGGCATCCAGACCGCGATCTACGCCCAGCAGGTGGCCGCCCGTGCCCAGCTCGAGCAGATGCGGCGGGCCCTGCCGCCCGGCGTGATGCCCGACGACCACGGTCCGCAGCACGGCCGGCCCGGTGTGCCGGCGCCCGGCGAGGAGCCGGGCAGCCGCGGCGGGATGTACCTCTAGCCCCTCCCGCCGGCATGGCGCCTCCGGAGGTCGACGCAGCGGTCTCGTGGGGTGGCTCAGTCGCCGAAGGTGTCGGCGACCAGCCGGTCGATCCGGGCGGCGAGCTCGAGGTCCCGGGCGGTGACGCCGCCCTCGGAGTGCGTGGACAGCGTGAACGTCAACGTCGTGTAGCGGATGTCGATGTCGGGGTGGTGGTCGCTCTCCTC
>DASTGV010000213.1:0-2387 GCA_035718765.1 Nocardioidaceae bacterium | reverse complement strand
GGGGGCGGCTGCTGGCCGTGCTGCGCGACAGCCACGGACCGGTGCACCGCACCCGGCTCGACGAGGCCTGGCCGGCGAGCGACCAGCGGACGCGCTGCCTCGCCTCGCTGCTGCACGACGGACTGGTCGTCCAGGTGTCCGAGGACACCTTCGCACTGCCCTGACGCGCTGACCCCGGCCTCAACCCTCGGCGGCCGCGATGCCGGCGACCGCGTCGGCGAGGTCCTCGACGGCACGCTTCTGCACCGGGTCGCCGGCGTCGAGCGGGAGGTCGAGCTGGAACCCCATCAGCGCGGCGTCGAGGAGGGCCACCGCCCGCCGAGCGCGCTCCGGGGGGGTGCCGGACGCCACGAGGTGGGCGGCCACCGCCGCGACCCAGACCTCGTTGGCCTCGCGCACGACGCTCGCGTAGGGCTCCCGTCCGAACAGCCCGAGCGCGGCCGCCTCGACGTACATCCGCTGGCACCGGTCCACCGGAGGCGCGGTGACCACGGACCACAGGTCCAGGACGGCGGTGCGCACGTCCGCCGACGGGGGCAGCGACCGGACGACCGCGACGGAGCGGTCGTTGGAGGTCCGGAGCACGGTTGCGACCAGGTCGTCCTTGCTGTCGAAGTGGTACAGCAGCATCCGGTCACTCGTGCCCAGCTCGGCCGCCAGCGGGCGCAGGCTCAGCCCCACCAGCCCGTGCTCGAGCACGTAGTCGGTCGCGGCCTGCGCGACCTCGTCACGCCGGGCGCTCTCCCGCGGCATCGGCTCCCCTTCGCGTTCGACGGCCTTGTGTAGCGAGTGCTACAGTAGCGCATGTAGCGACTGCTACACACGTACACCTGAGAGGGATGAGGGCCATGGTCGGCGCCTGGGTGCTGCTGCTGGGGGCGATCGGGGTCGAGGTCGCCTCGACGGCCGCGCTGCCGCGCACGCACGGCTTCCGCGAGCCGCTGTGGACCGTGCTCGTCCTCGGCGGCTACGCGCTGTCGATCTGGCTGCTGGCGGTGGTGGTCCGCAGCATCCCGGTCTCGGTCACCTACGCCGTCTGGTCCGGCCTGGGCACCGCCGGCATCGCCTTGATCGGGGTGCTGCTCCTCGGCGAGCGGCTGGACCTGGTCAAGGTCGCGGCCCTGCTGATGATCATCGGCGGGGTGTTCGTGCTGAACCTGCACGGGGCGCACTGAGCCGTCGGACCCGCTGCCAGTTTCCCTGGGGCCCCTGTTAAACCGGCACACCCCCAGCGAAAAAACGCTGGGGGTGTGCCAGTTTCCCAGGGGCCCCTGGGAAACTCCGCGTTTGTGCGACGCCTACTCGGCCTCGCCGGTCGCGGCCGGAGCCTCGATCGGCGGCAGGTCGGGCAGCTCGCTCTTCGGCTCGCCCTTGAACGTGAACGTCGCCTCGACACCCTCGCCCTCGACGTCGACCAGGATGATCTGGCCGGGCCGGACCTCGCCGTACAGCATCTTCTCGGCGAGCGTGTCCTCGATCTCGCGCTGCACCGTACGGCGGAGCGGGCGCGCGCCGAGGACCGGGTCGAAGCCGCGGGTCGCGAGGAGGTCCTTCGCGGCCTGCGTCAGCTCGATGGACATGTCGCGGTCGTGGAGACGCTTCTCCACGCCGGCGATCATGTTGTCGACCATCGAGATGATCTGCTCCTTGCTCAGCGGCGGGAAGACCACGATCTCGTCGACACGGTTGAGGAACTCGGGGCGGAAGTGCTGCTTGAGCTCCTCCGACACCTTCGCCTTCATCCGCTCGTAGTTGCCCTGGGTGTCCGAGGCCTGCTGGAAGCCCAGGCTGGCGCCCTTCGAGATGTCCCGGGTGCCCAGGTTCGTGGTCATGATGATCACGGTGTTCTTGAAGTCGACCACCCGGCCCTGCGAGTCGGTCAGGCGACCTTCCTCGAGGATCTGCAGCAGCGAGTTGAAGATGTCCGGGTGCGCCTTCTCGACCTCGTCGAACAGCACCACCGAGAACGGCTTGCGGCGCACCTTCTCGGTGAGCTGGCCGCCCTCCTCGTAGCCGACGTAGCCGGGAGGCGAGCCGAACAGCCGCGACACGGTGTGCTTCTCGCTGAACTCCGACATGTCGAGCTGGATCAGCGCGTCCTCGTCGCCGAACAGGAACTCGGCGAGCGTCTTGGACAGCCAGGTCTTGCCGACACCGGAGGGGCCGGCGAAGATGAACGACCCACCGGGACGCTTCGGGTCCTTGAGCCCGGCCCGGGTGCGGCGGATCGCCCGGGACAGCGCCCGGACGGCCTCCTCCTGGCCGATGACGCGCTTGTGCAGCTCGTCCTCCATCTTGAGCAGCCGGGTCGACTCCTCCTCGGAGAGCTTCACGATCGGGATGCCGGTGGCGACCGCGAGGACCTCGGCGATGAGCTCCTCGTCGAC